>DASQDV010000724.1:0-3665 GCA_035633995.1 Pyrinomonadaceae bacterium
GCCATGCAACAGGGCGAACTCGAAGGCATGCAGACCTTCGACAGCGTGCTTGAGAAGATGATTCGCAACGGCACGCTCAACCGCGACGAAGCCCTCTCCTACGCCTCGAATCAGGGCAACCTCCGCCTGCGCCTCGCGGACTTCGACGGCACACCCGAAGAGAAGCCTTCCGCCACCGCCCCCCCTACTGCTGCCGCCGCTCCTCCGCCCGCGCCCCCGAAAGGTAACTCGATGCTCGACATGCTCGATAGATAAAGCGGGGAAAGGGGTAAAGGGGGTAAGGGACAGAAGAAAAGAAAGTTTTATTCAGGGGGCAAGTCTTCGCCTTTACCCTTTTACCCCTTACCCTTTCCCCGTTTCGCTTTACCACGCCTTCCGCTAACTTTTCCGGCATCGCGAGACGGCCTTCGCGCGTCTAACCTCCGTATGCGAGCAAGGGCAAGGCGAATCGTTTTCATCTCGATCATCGTCGCGGCGGCGGGCGCGGCGTTGCTCGTCGCTTCATGCGGCAATAAACGCTCGTCGTCGTATAAAGGCGTGCCCCCGGCGGTAGGGCTTGCGCCCGCAAAGCGCGATTTGTCGCCGTTGCCCGTGCGGCCTCTGTCGCCGGAGTTGGAAGGCGTGCGTCGTCGCGTCGTCGGCGCGGTGGCCGAGACACGCGACCTCGACTGGCAACAGGATGCCGGGATGAGCGAGCTTTCCGGTTGGGAGTACGGCACGCGCACGAAAGAGATGGCCGACGCGCTCGCGGGCGACGAACTGCGCGCTCTGAGCCGCCTTGCCATCGCGGGCGGGCTGCTGCCCGAAGGCACAGACCTCGCCACGCTCGCCGCGAGCTTCACAGCCGCCTCGGCGGGCGCAACTTATTCGCCGCTCCACAAGCGCGTGCTCATCCTCGTCGGTCAGGGCAAAGACGCGCCCTCGCGCGACGAGTCGCTCATCACGCACGAATACGTCCACGCGCTTCAAGACCAGCATTTCGATCTGCTGTCGATGCTCGCCGCGCGCCCCTACAACTTCGACCGCGCGGAGGCCGCCTTTGCCGTCGTCGAGGGCGACGCGATGAACGTGCAGCGGCGGCGTGAGCAGGGCGAGTCCGTCTGGTCGCGCCGCCCGCTCGAAGAGATCGGGCGCAGCGAAGACACGCGCTTCGGCGAATATCGCAAAGAGATCGGCGCGTTCTTCCCGCCGCTTTTAACCGAGACTTTCATCTTCCGCTACCGCGACGGCACGCGTTTTGTCGAAACCGTGCGCCGCAAATCCGGCGCGCGCGGCATAGACGAACTCTTTCGTCGCCCGCCCGCATCGAGCGAACAAATTCTCCACCCGGAAAAATATTTCGCACGTGAGTCGCCGCGCGAGGTGAGCCTGGACGAAGCGCAGTTTGCCGCCAATGGTTGGAAGGTGGCGGCGACGACGCCGCTCGGCGAACTCGGCGTGCGCGGCCTGCTGCTGAAAGCTCTGCCGGGAAGGGAGGCCGTGCGCGCGGCGGCAGGTTGGGGCGGCGACCGCGCTTATTTGTTCGAGCGCGCAAAAGCCGCGCCGCTTTTCGTCTGGAAGACTTACTGGGACACACACGCAGAGGCCGCCGAATTCTTCCGCGCCTACAACGCCCTGCGCGACAAAACGGGCGACGCACACGACGGCGCAAACGATCCTTCACAATCCAACTGGCGCGACGGCAGCGCGCGCCTGACCCTGGTTCGCCTCGACGGCGATCAGGTCATCGTGATACGCGGCGCGGAAGCGGACGCACGCGGCGCGCTTGAGTTCGCGCGGCGCTAGACCATGTCGAGATACTCCCGGCGATAGAAAACTTCACCACAGGGACACAGAAAGCACGAAAAGGGACACAGAGAGTTGGATTTCTCTGTGCCCCCTTCGTGCTTTCTGTTCTCTGCCGTGAGTCGAAACACAATCACCGGCAACGCTAAATAAACTTCCAACTTTCAACTTGAGTCATGCTTTACTTTCGCGGCGCAATTTCATCCGCGACGATGAGGGCTGATTGGGTGACGGCGGCGAGGCCGTGACCGGGAAATGTCGTGTCGCCGACGAGGTAGAGATTGGCAAACGACGTGCGGTGCGTGAAGGCGTTTGCGCCGGAGTGTCGGAGCGTCTGCGGGATGCCGCCGACCAGGCCGAGTTTGCGGCGCGTCCGTTCGTAGAAGGTGCGCGGCGTCGCCGTCTCGATGACTTCCGCGCCCGCGCCGAGTTCGGGGAGCGCGGCGTGCAGGCGTGTCCAACACGATTCCAGCATTCTCTGATCCTGCGCTTCGTGTTCGCTCTCGTGCGTGTGGAAAGCGAACCAGTCGCTTGCGTCCGTGTAGAGCGAGACGGTGACGGCGCGTTTGCCCGCAGGCGCGGCGCGTATATGCGGGGCGGGCGATAAGCTGAACATAAACTGCGCGCGCGCGGGGTCGTAAGTTTCATTCTCCTGCCAACTGTCGAGCGCGAGGATGCGCTCGGCGGGGAGACGCCGCACGGCTTCCTCGTCCGCGCCGAGGTAGAGCAGGTACGCGCCCCAACCGCGCGTCTGTTTCAGGCGCTCGCGCAAGTGTTCGGGCGTGCGCGTGAGTCCCACGAGTTTGCCGTAGGTGTCCCAGACGGTGAGATTGCTGACGACGGCGCGCGCGGCGTGGACGGTCTCGCCGTTCAGCAGCGTGACGCCGACCGCACGTGATGCGTTCGCATCGAACGCGAGACGCAGGGCGGTCGTGTCGAAGCGAACGGTTCCGCCGCTCTGTTTGATGGATTCTGTGAGCGCGTGCGTGAGGGCGGACGCGCCGCCGCCGAGCGCGTAGAGGCCGCGATGCGGCAGGTCGAGCGCGACGGCGGCGTAGAGGTAAGCGCACTCATCGCTCGCGCAACCGGCGAAGATTTGCAGTTGCGCGTCTATGAAGCGTCGGAAGCGCAGCGAAGCGCCCGCGAGATGTTCTGCCGCCGTGTGTTGCTGCGAGGCGAGGACGCGCGAGGCAAGGCGAGCCTCCGTCGCCAGGAGTTTCATGCGACTCAGTTTGGTGAGCGTAGCGAGCGCGGGCGCGCGGCGCGCGGCGCGTTGCAAAGCTCCGGCGACGGGCGCAAGTTCGCGGTAGAAGTTGACGGCAGCGTCGGCACATTCGGGAAACGCGCGGGCGAGTTCCGTTTCAAAGTCTTCGCCATTTTCGTCGCCCGCGCCGCCGACCCTCACTTCCGTCGCGTCCGGCAGGCGCACGACGTAAGCGGGCGCGAGACGGCGCGCTTCCGGCGCAGGCGTGGGCAGTTCCGCAAAAACTCGCGCGTGAATTTCTTCCGCGCCCCAACCGGCGTAGAGTCCGGCGGTCGTCTCGAAACGGTAACCGAAGTGCTCGAACGCGCCCGCCGAGCCGCCGCCCTGCGACTCTCGCTCCAGAACGCACACGTCAACGCCGCGCGCGGCCAACAGCGCGGCACACGTCAGGCCGCCAACACCGGCACCGACGACAACCACTTCATGCGTCATAGAATTTAGAAAAGGAGCGAGATGAATTGCGCGGCGTGCGACACGGACGGCAGCAGCAGCGACGAGGTCGGTTCGTCCGTGACCGCAGGCACGTTTTTGAAATGCGGTTCGAGCAGGATGGCGAGCGAGGCGAGGCCGTTGAAGATCGTGTGGACGACGACGCAGGGCAGGAGTCGCCCGGAAT
>DASQDV010000725.1:0-2173 GCA_035633995.1 Pyrinomonadaceae bacterium
AACGAAGATGCCATTCGCTACTTCACCGAAGAGATCATGCCGCGCATACGCGCCGCCGTGCCGGACGCGACGTTGACGGTTGTGGGGCGCAATCCTTATCCGAGCCTGCTTGAGTTGAGTAAGCGCGATCCTTCCATCATCGTCACGGGGCGGGTCGAAGATGTGCGCCCCTTTATGGAGCGCGCGCCCGTCTACATCGTGCCGCTGCGTGTGGGCGGCGGCACACGCCTCAAGATTTACGAGGCGATGGCGATGGAGAAGGCGATTGTCTCGACGCGCGTAGGCGCGGAAGGTCTGCCCGTGACGGACGGCGAAGAGTTGGTGCTGGCCGACACGCCGGAGGATTTCGCGTCGGCGGTCGTGCGTTTGATGCAGGACGCGGGGGCGGCGCGCGAGTTGGGCGCGCGTGCGGGGCGGACGGTGCGTGAAAAGTTTGGTTGGGCGGGCGTGGCGCAGAGGTTTACGGAGTTGTGCGAGCGTGCGGTGCGCGTGCATGGTGCGGACGGCGCGGCGGCGCGCGAAGAGACGCTGGAGAGAAGGATCGTATGAGCGAGCGCGTGCGAACGAAACAGGGCGGCGCGCTCGCGGGCGACGAGCGCGGGCGCAGCATGAGGACGCTGCTGATCTGCCATGAAGGCGCGCGGCTCGATAGCGTCGTCCTTGCGGGCTGGCTCGCGTCGTTTTCGGAACTCGCGGGCGTCATCGTGCTGCGCGAGAACCGGCAGCGCGTGGAGCGTCGTTTGAAGCGCGAGATCAAGCGCGTCGGCCTCGCGCGATTCTTCGACGTGCTCGCGTTTCGCGTCTATTACAAGTTGGCGAGCGCGGGCGCAGATCGCAGGTGGGAAGAGGCACAGGTCGAAAAATTGTCGCAGGTTTATCCGCCGCATGGCGACGACGTGCCCGTGCTCGTTACGCACAGCCCGAACTCGGCGGAGGCCGAAGCGTTCATCAAAGACTGTCGCCCGGATGTCATGCTGGCGCGCTGCAAGACGCTGCTTAAGGAGAACATCTTTTCGCTGGCGACGACGGGGACGTTCGTGATGCACCCGGGCGTGTGTCCCGAATATCGCAACGCGCACGGCTGCTTCTGGGCGCTGGCGGAAGACGACGCGGAGCGCGTCGGCATGACGCTCTTGAGGATTGACAGGGGCGTGGACACGGGGCCGGTTTACGGCTACTACAGCTACGCGTTCGACGCGGCGCGCGAGTCGCACATACGCATACAGCACCGCGTAGTTTTGGAGAATCTGGACTCGCTCCGCGACAAGTTGATCGACATACACGAAGGCCGCGCCGTTGCGCTCGACACGACGGGGCGCGAGTCCGCGACGTGGGGGCAACCCTGGCTGAGCCGTCATTTCAGGATCAGGCGGCGCGGCGCGCGCGGCGGCGAAGCGAACGGAGAAAGGGCGCGCGACGCGAAAGCAGAGGCGGGCGCAGTAGGAGCAGGAGCGGCAGGAGCGGAGACGACAACAGGCGGGGCGACGGCGGAAGGGCGTGGCTAGAGCGAAATGTTGATGCGAGCGTTTGCGATCATGTATCACGATGTAGTGGCACGCGACGAGCACGAGAGGAGCGGCTTCGCGGGCGCGGATGCCGCGCTCTACAAACTCGACCCCGCGCAGTTTGCCGCGCACCTCGAAGCGATGGGCGAAGCGGTCGGCGGCGCGAAACCGGCGCGCGTTTTTGAACTCGCGGGCGACGCACACGCAGGCAAAGCCGGTAGCGACGCAGATGAAGGCGCAAAGGGCGAGGCGAACGCGAACGGAAGACGCGATACTGTCACGCCGTTTCTCATCACCTTCGACGACGGTGGCGCGAGCGCGGCGACGCGCATCGCCGGGATGTTGGAGGCGCGCGGCTGGCGCGGCCATTTCCTCGTGACGACAAATTACATCGGCGCGCGCTCGTTCGTCACACGCGAGCAGGTGCGCGAGTTGCCCGCGGGCGGTCACGTCGTCGGCAGCCATTCATGCTCACACCCGCTGAGGATGGCGAGTTGCAGCCGCGCGAAGTTGCTCGACTAATGGCCACGAAGCGTCGCGGCGCTGTCGGAAATCGTGGGCGAGCGCGTGCGCGTGGCGTCTGTGCCGGGCGGCCATTATTCGCGCGCGGTGGCGGAGACGGCGGCGGAATCGGGAATCGAGTTTTTGTTCACGTCCGAGCCGACGGC
>DASQDV010000726.1:0-2930 GCA_035633995.1 Pyrinomonadaceae bacterium
CCTGCGCGCGTCCGGCGGCCTGTTAGAACTTGCGCCCCGCCGCGACGCATAATTTTCACGGGCGCGTTCATTCGACATCGTTAAATCGCGTCGAGGCATCCTTCGCCCCGGGCAAACGCAGCTCCCGCTCTTGATTGAACATGGAAGCGTCCCTCAGTTTACTGGCCGTCTTGAATTTGCTTGGTTCGGCGCAGGCGTTGCTGTTGGCCTTAGCCCTGCTCGGCCTCCCGCGCAGAGACGGCGTGGCTAATCGCGTGCGCGCCGTCCCTTTCGCGCACGTCCTCGCGGGCGGCGCGCTGTTTCGCGGTTTCGCTTCGAGCCGCACGCAGGCGGGCAACACGTTTCTCATTGACGACGCACAATCGTTCGCGCTCGCCGTCGGCGGCGGGCTCGACGTGCGCGCGGGCAAGCACTTCGACATACGCGTCTTCCAAGCCGACTATCTGCCGACCTTCTTCGGCAGCACCCGGCAAGACAACCTGCGCCTCTCCTTCGGCGTGGTTTTCAAAAGATAAGAGAAGGCGCACGGCGGAGACCGCCGGAGACACGACGCCCGCCGCGCCCGGATTCATCCCTTTCGGGGACAGAGGGCGGGCGCGGCGGGCGTCAACGCGTTGGAGTTTGTTATTGCTCGCAGACCGTCGCGTAGCAATCGACAACGCCCTGATTGTATTCGTCGGCGCACACCAGCGCGCCAGACCCGTAGCGCGCCTCACACTTTTCAAAGCGCTGCTGGACTTTCATATTGCATTTGACGCAGGGGTCTGGTTGTTGTGCGGTTGCGGTGCGCGTGGCGTAAGGCGTGGACAGCACGATTGCCAGCACGCAGAAGATTACGGACAGGGTCAGGCAGACAAAAGTTTTTCTCATGAACAAGTTCCTCTCGGTTTGGGTTGAAATGTAAGCGAGGGACTCCTTCTGAATTGGAGCGTTCGTATAATCCACATCCCGCTGAATGTCAACAAACATTTGCCCCGTCGTCTCGCAGGGCTTCGCAGACGGCGCTTGTCCATGCCATGCAGTAGACGCATCGCAGCCGTCACGGTTCCCCGACCTTCTCAAACATGTAGAGCTCAAACGCACCTGCGCTCGTCAGAGCAAACGTCGAGCGTTGAGCGGCAAGGCTTCGGAAAAACTTTTTCTCCTGCCGTCAAACAAGCGTATAATTTTAGCCGTCAACGTCATCTGATTCTTCATCCCGCACACGAACATGGCTTCAGCACTATTCCCAATCTATTATCGAAGCGGCGGCGGACTTAAAGAGGCAGCTACATAGTTGTAAAGGGACTCTCGTGAGACTGTCTGGGAGGCTAGATCGATGTCAGACGAGGTTGTAACAGTGGCACCCGAAATCCGAGACCAATCAAACGGCACGGGCGCGGCTCTGAAGAGGTGGCTGAACTACAAGGTGGGCGGCCAAGATAGCGGTAATCTTAAGATCATCGAGATCATCCACCTCACGCAGAGGGGCGCGATCTACCTGACGCCGGGCGACACGCGGCTCGGCGAGCGGCTAAGTTGGGATGAGGAGGAAAATATCGGCGCGCACTGGAATCGCGCGACCGCCGACGCCATCGCCTTACTGACCCAGGTGAGGCTCACCATCGACGATCCAATCGTTCGTGGCCGCGCCATCGTCATGATCGGGATATCTCTGGCGCGCGCGTTGGAGACGACCGACGCGAACGCTAACGAAGACTTCTTCGTGAGAGCGCGCGAGTTCGTCACCGCACGCCAACGCGAAATCCTGCAAATACGATACTTCGCAACGGCAGTCGTCACATTCATCGTCACGACTATCGTTCTCGGATTAGCGGCTTACCTGATTCCAGTGGCGCGTGATTTCCTCATCGCGGCGCTGGTGGCCGGGGTGGGCGGCATCATCTCCGTGTCGCAACGCTTCCGCTCCGTTCAGGTGGAACCTTACACGTCGCGCCTGTTCACACAGATCGGCGGCGGCAGCCGCATCTGCTTCGCCTGTATCTTCGGCGCGATCTTTCTCTTATTTCAGAAAGCGGGCATTGTTCTGAGCGTCGCAGCGGGACAGCCCTTCCTGATGATGGCGGGAGCATTCGTCGCAGGTTTCAGCGAGCGGGCGATTCCCGAGTTACTGGAACAGTTCGAGCGTCAAATTGCCTCGCGCAAAAAAAATTCCGAGACGCCTGCGGCTGCTTCCTGACAAGGTCATTGCACCCGGCACGCGAAGGCACGTTCTAGCGTCCCGTCCACGAGCGAAGTTCTCCAATCGCTTTCCGAATACGCTTCATAGCAGGGGCGAAACTATCTTCAACTCAACCGCTTTCGCTTCCGAAGCCTCACGCGACGGGACGCAGGACGCGGCGCAGCGCGAGCGCGCTCATTTTCCAGAGGAGGGCGACGTGCAGGAGTTCGCGCGTGAGGCGGCGGTAGTCGCGGCGTCCGGCGATGATGTCGTAGAGCAGCGCGTAGAGGTCGCGGTTGGTCTTGGCGAGTTCGACGATGCCGTCAATCATGCCGAAGTCCAGGCCGAGACGCGAGAGGCGGCGCAGCGCGCGACCGTGACGGTGATCGTAGGTCAGCGCGGCGCTCCGCAGGGCGTAAGAGGCGAGGGCGCGCGCGTCTATGCCGCGCTCCAGCATCACGTCGGCGGCGGCGATGCCGGTCTGGATGGCGGTCGTGATGCCCGCGCCTTTGAAGGGGCGCAACCACCCCGTCGCGTCGCCGACGGCGACGAAGCGATCCCACGAGACGTTCCGCGCGTGGCGCACGGGCGCGTGGCCTTCGTAGTAGTCGAGTTTCTGCAAGTCGAGGCGCGGCAGGAGCGCACGCACTTTCGGGTGAAGGAGAAAGTCTTCCATGTCTACGGAGGTGACGCGCCGCCCCATGATGTTGACGAGCACGTGCGTCTGCTTGGGCGTGATCGCCCCGAACTCGATACGCGGCAGCGTGCG
>DASQDV010000727.1:0-3847 GCA_035633995.1 Pyrinomonadaceae bacterium
GGCCGCCACCGTGATGGCTTCCGTGACGCGCGCAGGCGAACGCAAAGACGCATCGCCGTTGTTGTTGCCCGCCGCGACGACCGTTGTGACGCCCGCCTTGATCAAGTTCCTGACGGCCAAGTCCATCGCATCATTAGCCACGCCGCTGGCAAAACTCAGATTAGCGACCGCCGGTTTAATGTGGTTGCCCGCCACCCAGTCAATCCCTGAGAGGATGCCCGCGCCGAGCGACCCGTTCGTACAGTTGAGGACGCGCACCGACCACAGCTTCGCGCCTTTGGCGACACCATAAGTGTTGCCGCCGATGATGCCCGCCACGTGCGTGCCGTGACCGTTGCAGTCCGTGCCGTTGCGCCCGTCGTTCACATTGTCGAAGGCGAAGGCGGCGCGAGCGCCGAACTCCTGATGCGTCATGCGAATGCCGCTGTCGATGATGTAGGCGTTGACGCCCGCGCCGTCGTTCGCGTAGGTGTAGGTACCGCTCGGAGGGAGGTCGCGCTGGTCGAGCCGATCCAACTGCCAGGGCGCGCTCGTCTGTGTCGAAGCACCTTCAAAGAAGCTGTCCTGTTCGACGAAAGCGACCTGCGGGTGGCGGCTGAGAGCTTCGGCCTGCGGTTCGCTGAGTTCGACGGAGAAGCCGCGCAGGGCGTTCTCATAAGTGAAGCCGAGTGTGCCGGAATGCGCGCGCACGAGACGGTTAGCGAGAGGGGCGACATCGTTCTTCGCAACGGTGTCGTTGAGGACGACGATGTACTGGTTAGGAGCGGGAGCCGCGTTCTTGCGCAGCTTGGCCGCGCGCGGCGCGTGTGAAATTTCCGCACGTTGCGCGTGTGTGACCGAGGCGGTGAGCGCCGCCGCGCACAAGCCCGTCAACAAAATTAGTGCCGATAATCTCTTCATTTGCATGTTTAGTCACAGGTTGAGCCGGAGCGCGCCGCGCGGGATGTGCGGCGCGCCCTCAGCTTTGAAATCTAGTCGCCGTTACTCTGAGTTCGTTGACTGCGGCAGGCTTTTATAGGGCTTGCCAGTCAGGGTAGTAGTCGTCGGCGCTCGAAGGATCAACGCCGTTGCCCGTGTTGAAAGTGAGTCTCAGACGGTTGCTGCCGTTAGAGTCCATGACGTAAAGCTCGCCCTTGCCGTCGTCCATATCGCTCTGGAAAACGATCCTGCTGTCGTCCGGCGACCAGGAGGGGTTGTATTCCCAGTGGGCGTTGTTCGAGAGGTTCACGCGCCCGCTCCCGTCGGCGTTCATTACGAAAACCTGATCGCTGCGGGGCTCGTTCCCGCCGTCGAAGATGAACGCTATCTTCGCGCCGGTCGAAGACCACGCAGGGTAGTAATCGTTATGCGCCCCGACGCCGTTCAGGTTGTTGGTGATATTCACCGGATTACTGCCGTCGGCGGCGTTGACCGTGTAGAGTTCGATGTTGTAGGGGCTGTCGCGGACGCTGGGAAACACGATCTTCGTGCCGTCGGGCGACCACGCCGGATCGACGTCGAAGCCCGCGCTGTAGGTCAGCCGCCGCTCGTTCGTGCCGTCAACGTTGATGACGTAAATCTCCCAGTCCCCCGCGTCGCGGTTCGTGCGGAAGGCGATCTGGGTTCCGTCGGGCGACCAGGCGGACTCCGCGCTGTGACCCGTGCGGCTGTTGGTCACTCTCGTGACGTTGGTGCCGTCGGCGTTCATCACGTAAACCTGATAATAGAGATCGTCGCCGCGACCGCTCGTGAAAGCGATCTTCGTGCCGTCGGGCGAATACTCCGGCCACATGTCGTCGCTGTAAGCGTGCGTGGTGAGGCGCGTCTCTTCCGTGCCGTCGGGGTTGATCGTATAGATTTCAAACTGGCCGTCGCGGTGGCTGGAGAAGGCGATCTTGCTGTTCGGCTTGTAGAGCAACAGATTCGGCGACCCTGCGCCTGCGTTGACCACCTTGTCCGGCGTCGCGTTGCTTGTGATGGCTTTACTGACCGAAGTGGGCGACGCCTGCGGGTTGCCGCTCAGGTAGCGCGCCGCCGTGCCCGCGACGAACGGGGCTGCGGCTGACGAGCCTGTCTTGTTGGTGATGGACGTATCGCTCGCGCTGTTGGCCGAAGTGATTTCAAAGCCCGGCGCGAACACGTCAACGACCGCGCCGTAGTTCGCCAGAGAAGTCTTCGTGTCGTTCTGGTCGGTAGCCGAAACCGTGATCGCTTCCGTGATACGCGCCGGAGTACGAAGTCCCGCGTCGCCGTTGTTGTTGCCCGCCGCAACGACCGTCGTGACGCCCGCTGCGATCAAACTCTTGACGGCGGTGTCGAGCGTGGTGGTCGTGGTGCTGGCTAAGGCGCTGATGAAGCTCATGTTGGCGACGGCAGGTTTGACGTGGTTGCCCGTCAGCCAGTCAACGCCCGCGATGACGCGTGCCAGCGCCCCTTGATTCAAGCAGTCGAGCACGCGCACCGACAGGAGATTCGCGCCCTTCGCCACACCGTAAGTGTTGCCGCCGATGATGCCGGCGACGTGTGTGCCATGTCCGTTGCAGTCAATGCCGGCGCCGCCCGCGTAGTCGTAGACAGAGGACGCGCGACCGCCGAATTCCTGGTGCGAGTAGCGGATGCCGCCGTCAATGACGTAGACGTTGACGCCCGCGCCGTTGTTCGCGTAGTCGTATTTCGTGTCGAGCGGGAGATTGCGCTGGTTGATGCGATCCAGCCCCCACGTCGGGTCGGTCTGAACAGCCGCACCCTCGACCATTATGTCTTCCTCAACGTAGGCAATTTGCGGGTTGTGGCTGAGCGCGATGGCTTGCTCCTCGCTCATCTCGACGGAGAAACCGCGCAGTGCGTACTGGTAGGTGAAGCCGACTTTGCCGCCGTGTGCGCGCGCGAGTTGCGAGGCGAACGCGGCGACGCGGCGCGCGGGAACGTCATCATTGAACACGACGATGTAGCTATTGGGGATCGCCCCATCGTTTTTGCGAAAGCGATTGTTGGAGGTGTTTTCTTGTGCGGTCGCAAGCTGGGGAACAAGCGCCAGTAAGCAGAGAACCAGCAGGAGAACTTTAATTGATTTCATTCTAATTACCTTTAGATTTTGTGGGGATGTAGTGGGCAGAGGATACGCGTCGTCATCGGCTCACGCACCGATGTCGCGTCTAATTGTGCCCAAACATCCCGCTGGTAAAATCGATGTGGAAGCTAAACCTGAATCCGTAGATTTTGGTCGTGAAGCGTGTGAACCACTGCAAGCCGTAAGCGACGTTGTCCGGCCTTTGAACTTTAGACAGAGTCGCCTAGTGAGTCTCTGCTTGAGGGGGGTTAATTCCGGCTTGCGCCTTTAATATGGCAAGGGATGTGCCACAAGGTTATTGACGCTAAATGGCGAAATGAAACCGCTTAGCATGAACCGGTGAATTGAGGCGGGAAGATGCAAGTGTTTCACAATGAAACTTGTGCCCCCTGCGGTGGTTCACAGTAAAACAGCACGCAATTAGAAGAGCGGCACAATAAACTGGTCTGCTGAGCCGTCCAGTGTTGCGATTATGTTTTATGAAGGAAGCGATTTTGGCCGGAATCCGGGCTATTACGCAGCAGGTAGAGTTATCTGGCGACATCCGCGTCAGAGCAGCCCATTGCAAGCGGGCGAATCCTGACAACTAAAAACCCGCCCGCTTGCGGCAGGACGCTCGGACGTGATTCGCGTGTTTTATTTTGTATCCGGGCGAGGGGCGGCGGCTGGCTCAAACGTCCATGAGTTTGAATCTCTTTAACTTGCGATAGAGCGTCGGCCTGTGCAGGTTGAGAATCTGGGCGGTTTTTTTGACGTTGCCGCCGGTGCGTTCGAGCGTCTGCGCGATGGCTTCGCGCT
>DASQDV010000728.1:0-1877 GCA_035633995.1 Pyrinomonadaceae bacterium
TCGGTTGACGAACTCGAACTCTCGGTTCGTTCCTACAACTGCCTGAAAAACGCGAACATCCGCACCATCCGCGACCTCGTCCAGCGCTCGGAGCGCGAGATGCTGGCGACGAAGAATTTCGGCAAGAAGTCTCTGAACGAAATCAAAGACATCCTGCACGGCATGGGGCTCGACTTCGGCATGGAGTTCGACGAGCAGGGCAACCCGATTCCCGGAACGGGCGGGCGCGACTCCGACATCAGCGACTTCGCGGACGAAGACGAAGAGTAGAGAAGCTATTAGCTGTGAGCCGTTGGCTTTCAGCTTTAAATACAGGTACCAGCTAATAGCCGACAGCTAATAGCTAAAAGCTAATTAAATCATGCGACATCTGAAAGCACACCGGAAATTGGGGCGGACGACCGAACACCGTCTCTCGCTGTTGCGCAATCTCGCGACTTCACTCATCAACGCGCGCAACGAGCGCGTCGTGACGACGCTGCCGAAGGCCAAAGAACTGCGCCCTTTCATCGAGCGCGTGATCACGCTTTCGCGCAAGGCGCAAAATCTGGAAGGCGACGACGCGGCGGTCAAGGCCGTTCACCTGCGCCGTCAGGCGGCGACGTTCTTTCACACGGGCAACCGCCAGATGAAGCCGGAGACGGGTCGGCGCGGCGCCGCGCGCCCCGTGCGCACGGCGGGCGTGGCTGCCGTCAAGCGTCTCTTTGACGAACTCGGCGAGCGCTACAAGGATCGCCCGGGCGGCTACACGCGCATCATCAAACTCGGACGGCGCGACGGCGACAACGCCGAACTCGCCATCATCGAACTCGTCGGCAACCCGCGCGAACTCGAAGCGGCGAAGCAGACCGAGAAACGCGCGAAGTCCGTCACGTCGGACAAGAAGAAATCGGCGCGCGTGTCGAAGTCGGGCGAGGCCGAGGGCGGGCGGCGCGGCGGAAAGAAGGCTGACAAGACTTTCGAGAAGGAAGAGACTACCGACAAGCGCGGTCGTGGCAAGACGGGCGGCGCGGAGGCGAAGGACGCGGACAAGGCTGGCAGCGGCGGTCGCCGCTCGAAGAAGACCGAGTCCACCGCCGCCGAGCAAGAGACGGACAATTAGAGTTAGCAACGAGCGGGGCGCGCCTTGCGTGAGGAATGGCAAGCGCGCCCTCTGTCTCGCTGACCGCCAGCAGCCGGAAGCAGCCCCAATCCCCCCGCTTGAGCAGTTGAATTGAGCCGAGGCGGGCTGGGGCTTTGATTTTGTTCTACCAACGCCGGGCAGGAGAGCGAGAGACTCGCGTGCGCGCTGAGGTGCATCGAACATGAGCGAAGAGAAGAGACCCGAAGCTCAAGGGAGCGACCAGCAAACGGCGAACGACAGCAGCAGCAGCAGCGGCGGCACGACGCGCCAGCAGCCAGTCGACGCGCGCCGCACCGGCGGCAATACGAGCGGCGGCCTGAGCAACAGCAGCGGCGGCGGCGGTCGTCATGGTTCGCGTCGGCGTCATCGCGGGGGCGGCGGCGAGCGCGAAAATCAAACTCCTTCGTCGCGTCGCACAGAGACTTCCATCAACATGGACGAGTTGCGCGAGTTGGCCGACTTGATCGCCGCGCAGGGGTTCACCGAGTTTGAACTTGAGAAGGAAGGCTTCCGCCTGCGCCTCAGTCGCAACGTCTATTCGCAACCCGCAATGCCTACGGGCGGCGCTAACGCCGACAGTGGCGGCTTCACACACTTCTCGCATCAACCTCCAGCGGCGGCATCACATGCCGCGACGGCAACTGCCGAAACCAACGCGAACGCTGGGGCGGCAGCCGCGCCCGTTGCTGCGGACAACGTGCAGATACTTACGTCGCCCATCGTCGGCACGTTTTACCGCGCGCCCGCGCCCGAC
>DASQDV010000729.1:0-2208 GCA_035633995.1 Pyrinomonadaceae bacterium
ACATCATGAAGCGTAATAAAAAAGAGCTTGAAGCCATACTTGACGAGGCATTGAACAACATGAGCAACGAACACCCTGACAACCGCACGGTGGACGACGCCGCCTCGCGCGTCTGGGCGCGCATCGCCGCCGCCGAAAATCCCGCGAGCGTTATGACGCCTGCGGCTCAGCAGATCAATAGCTGCGCCGATTTCCAGTCGTTGATTCCGTCTTACCTGCGGCGCGAACTGTCGCCCGCGCGCGCGCTCCTTCTGGAAGACCACACGCAGGAATGCATTCCCTGCCGCAAGTCTCTCAAGGAAGCGCGCACCGGACGCACTGCCGCCGCGCGTGCGACGCTGCAACCCGCACACATCTCGCGGACGAATTTCACGGCGTGGCGCTGGGCTATGGCGGCTTCGGTCGCCGTCGCCGTCGCGGTCGGCGCGCTGTTCTTCTCGAACCGCCTGTTCGATACGGGCGGCGCGCTTGCGGCCACCGTCGAGAGCGCGAACGGCGCGCTCTATCGCGTGACCGACAGCGGCACGCTGGCGATGGCGGTCGGCGAAGAGATCGGCAAGGGCGTGCGCGTGCGCACGGCGAAAGATTCCGACGCGGTTGTCCGCCTCGCCGACGGTTCGCGCGTCGAGATGCGCGAACGCTCCGAGTTTTCCGTGTCGGAGAACGGGCAGGGCTTGACGCTGCACCTTGACAGGGGCGACGTGATCGTCGAGGCGGCCAAGCAGGGCAGGAAGCACCTCTTCGTTGCCACGCCCGATTCGCTCGTCTCCGTGAAGGGCACGATCTTCGCGGTCGGCAGCGGCACGAAGGGTTCGCGCGTCTCGGTCGTCGAGGGCGAAGTCCACGTCAACCATTCGGGCAGCGATAAAGTTTTGAAGCCCGGCGACCAGACGACGACGGGCGCGAGCCTCGTCCCCGTCTCCGTCTCCGCCGATGTCGCGTGGAGCCGCAACGCCACGCGCTACGCGAAAATGGTTACGGAACTGGCGGCCTTGCGCAAAGATGTCGCACAACAGGTTCCGCATCCCGGCGTGCGCTATTCGACGCGCTTCCTCGACCTCGCGCCCGAAGGCACCGTGCTCTATGCCGCGCTGCCGAATCTGGCCGCGACGCTCGGCGAATCGCACCGCATCATGCAGGAGCGCATCGCGCAGAACCCCGCGCTCAGCCAGTGGATGCGTGAACAGGAAACTTCCTCGGCGCACGGGCCGGGGCTGAATCAGGCGATGGCGCGCGTGCGGGAATTCGGCGAATACCTCGGCGACGAGATCGTCGTCACGGCGGGCACGAACACGCAGGGCAACCCCGACGCGTTCCTCGTCCTCGGCGAGTTGAAGAACGCCTCAGGCTTCCGCCCCTTCCTCGAAAAGCAGATCGGCGATTTGAAGGCCAAGGATAAGGGCGCACCGAACGTCCGCATCATTGACGATCCGAGCGCCGTGGCCGCCACGACGCCCGCCGCGACGGAAACCGCCGCGACCGCCGACAAGAAAGCGGTGGCTAAGAAACTGACGGGCGGCAGAGGCAACAACCAGGAACTCTTCATCTGGGTGCGCGACGATTTCTTCGCGGCCTCGCCGAAGATCGAAAGCCTGCGCGGCTTGCAGGCGACCATCAGCGCGCCCGGCACGAACCGTTTCGTCGGCACCTCTTTCTATGCGCGCATCGCAGACGTTTACAAAGAGGGCGCAGGGCTCATCGTCGCCGCCGACCTCGAAAAAGTGATCGCGCAAGCGACGAGCGACGCCGCGAAAGTCGGCGGGCAGCAACAACTCGATCTCTACCGCCAGGCCGGTCTGTTCAACCTCAAGCATTTCGTGGTCGAGCAGAAGGAAGTGAAGGCGAAGACGCAGAGCCGCGCCGTGCTCAGCTTCAACGAGCCGCGTCGTGGCATCGCCTCGTGGCTCGCCGCGCCGGGGCCGATGGGCGCGCTCAAGTTCATCTCGCCGGACGCGAACGTCGCCGCCGCCTTCGTCGTCAAAGAGCCGACGCTGCTGGTTGACGACCTGTTCGGCTTCATGGAAACCGCCTCGCCCGATCTGCGCAAACGGCTGCGCGAGCTGGAGGCGCAGAACGGCCTCGACATCAAGCGCGACTTTGCCGCGCCGCTCGGCGGCGAGTACGCCTTCGCCATCGACGGCCCCGTGCTGCCGACGCCTTCCTGGAAGATGATCGTCGAAGTTTACGACCAGAAGCACTTGCAGCAGA
>DASQDV010000730.1:0-11033 GCA_035633995.1 Pyrinomonadaceae bacterium
TCTTCATATTCTCCGCGCGATAAAAGCGACCGCCGCTTTTCTTTGCCAGCGACTCCATGTACTCGTTCGCCACCCACTTCGCAGACCATCTCTCGCGTGCGTCTTTAATTTCGCAATCGCAGTACTGCACCGGGTAGATGAGCGCGCCGAGTTCTTCCGCCTCGCGCAAAGTGCTCTTGAAGGTGACGCTGCTGCGTTCGCCGGTGTCGAAGCCGTCCGTCAGCAGGATGACGGCCTTGCGCCCCTTGACCGGCGCAAGCAACTCTGCGGCGCGGTGCACGGCTTCATACAGGCGCGTGCGGATGTAGAGCAGCGTGATCGGCTTGTCGAAGCCTTTGACCCTGACTGTCCGGCTGGGCGCGTTCTCAATGCCTGTGCGCGCCGACAGAATGGCGCGGCGCAGCACGTCGCGGTCGCTCGCCCAGTCGGGCAGCAGCGTGACCACTTTGTTATCGAACGTCAGAGGAATCACGCGGTCATGCGGCCTGAGTTGTTCGATGAAGGCGATGGCCGAGTCCTGTATGTCGCGCAGGCGAATCCGGGTGGAGCCGCTCGTATCCAGGAGCAGCACGACGGAGAAGGGTTGTTCGACGGGCGCGAAGTGGGAGAGTTGCTGCCTGACGCCGTTCTCCAAGACGATGAAGTCTTCCTGACGCAAATCGGTGACGAACCTGCCGTCGCGGTCACGCACGCTCGCCGTCAGCGACACCAAATTCGTGTTAACGCGCACGACTTCGTCGTCGTTGCCGTCGGCGACGGGCGGAGAGGCCGCGTTGTTCTGCGCGAGAGAAGTTAGCCGGAGAGCGACGAGAAGGCACGACAGGAGCAGCGCCCGTGAGATAAAACGCATGTCAATCTCCCTTAAACACGACCCGGTTAAGGTGGAAGCGTGACCGTCGGTGAGTCGCACCGCGATGGCACGCCCGTCCGCGTGATTATAGAGTAGTCGCAGTCGGATGTGACAAAAAAATCCGGAGAGTTCAAATCAATTCAGAACACGCCCCGGAAAAGCGCGGCGCGGGGAAAGCAAAAGATGGAGGATGAAGGGAAGCGCTCAGGCTGCCTCGCGCTTTGCTGCTTCTTCGCCCGTCGCTCAACTCAAGCCCTCGACGATGTAGTAGGGCAGCGAGATGCCCGAAATGCTCAAGGCTTCTTCGCGCGTCTGGATGTCGGAGCCTTGCAACTGAGCCTGTGCTTTCGGCGTGAGCAGCACCGCGCCGCGTTCGGCCACGTCTTCACCCAGTTTGCTGGCGAGATTAACTTCGTCGCCGAAGAGGTCTTCATCGGCGACGTTCAGGATGCGCCCGTAGCCGATGCCGACCGAAGCGTAGAGGCGTCGATCTTCCGGCAGCAGGAGGTTGGCGGTCGTGAAGCCCCGGATGATTTCGAGCGCCGCACCGACGGCGTCCGCCGCCGTGTCGAACAGGCATAAAAGATTGTCGGCCTCGGCCTTGATGATGAGTCCGCCCTGAGATTCAATCGCAGGACGCGCGATCCGCTTCATCTGGTGAATCATCAACAGGAACGAGACGATGCCGTGCTGGCGCGTCGTGCGCGAGAAGCCGCTCATGTCGAGCACGAGGACGGCCTTGTCCTGCGCGAAGATGGTTTCGATGGTTTGCGTGATCTCGGCGCGGCGCTCCGGCTGCTCAATTATGTCGGTCAGCAACCGCTCAAGGTTCGCGCGCGAGTTGCGGTGCGCCAGGGGTTCGTTATTGTCGGAAACTGTTTTGTTGCTCATCAGTAGTTTAAGTGTAATCGAAAATTCGCTGTTTTCCGAAACGCTACGAGCTACAATTGACATAGATGAGCGGCGCAAGCAGAATAGCGCAACTCTTCAGACGCGATGCCGCAAACACGAGACATGCAAACAGAGATTGTCGGGCGACCCGTCCCGCGCAAAGAGGGGCGCAGCAAGGTGACGGGCGCAGCGCGTTACGTAGATGATCTGACCATGCCCGGCATGCTCTACGGCGCGACCGTGCGCTCGCCCGCCGCACGCGGGCGCATCCGCGCGATCAAGTTCGGCGACGGCATCCCGTGGGACGAGTTCGTCGTCGTCACGGCCAAAGACGTTCCGGGCGAAAACGCCGTCGCGCTGATCCTGCTCGATCAACCCTATCTCGCCGCAGAGTTCGTCAATCATGCGGAGGAGCCGATCCTTTTGCTCGCGCACGAGGACAAGCACCTGCTGGAAAAAGCCCGCCGCGCCGTCTCCGTCGAGATCGAGCCGCTGCCCGCCGTCTTTACGCTCGAAGAATCACTCGCCGGAAAAGAGATCATCTGGGGCGAGGACAACGTCTTCAAAAAGTATCTCGTGGACAAGGGGAACGTGGACGAGGTCTGGGACAAGGCCGATCTCATCGTTGAGGGTGAATACACGACGGGCGCGCAGGAGCAACTGTACATCGAGACGAACGGCGTCATCGCGGTGGCGTGTGCCGAAGAAGGCGTCACCGTCTGGGGTTCGATGCAGTGCCCTTACTACGTGCACAAGGCGCTCCTGAAATTGTTCGCGCTCGCGCCGGAGCGTGTGCGCGTCGTGCAGTGTGAGACGGGCGGGGGCTTCGGCGGCAAGGAAGAATATCCTTCGATGATCGGCGGGCACGCGGCGCTTTTGTCGTGGAAGGCGGGCGGGCGTCCCGTCAAAATTATCTACGACCGCGCAGAGGACATGGCCGCCACCACCAAACGCCACCCTTCGCGGACGCGCCATCGCACGGCCGTCACGCGCGAAGGGAAACTGCTCGCAATGGAGATCGACTTCGTCGTTGACGGCGGCGCATACGCGACGCTCTCGGCGGTCGTTCTCTCGCGCGGCACGATCCACGCGGCGGGGCCTTACCTGTGCCCGAACGTGCGCATACATAGTCGCGCCGTCGCCACGAACGTGCCGCCGCACGGCGCGTTTCGCGGGTTCGGCGCGCCGCAATCAATCTTCGCTCTGGAGCGCCATCTGGACAAGGTGGCCGAGGCGGTCGGCTTGACGCCCGAAGAATTTCGCCGCCGCAACTTCATACGCGAGGGCGAGACGACGGCCACGAATCAGGTCATACGCGAGCCGGTTGACATGGCGGGCTTGCTGTCGCGCGCCTTCGAGTTGACGGACTACACGGCGAAGCGCGAACGCTTCGCGCGCGAGAACGAACGAAGCGCGACGCTGAAGCGCGGCATCGGCTTCGCCTCGTTCATGCACGGCGCTGGGTTTACGGGTTCGGGCGAAGATTATTTGAAATCAATCGTCGGCGCGGAAGCCGATGCGTCAGGGCGCGTGCTGATACTCGCCGCGAGCACGGAGATCGGGCAGGGCACGAATACCATCTTCGCGCAGATCGCGTCCGATGCGCTCAAACTTGACTACGATCTGATCGAGATGGCGCAGCCCGATACGGGCAACGTGCCCGACAGCGGCCCCACCGTCGCCTCGCGCACCTGCATGATCGTCGGTCGTCTCGTCGAATCCGCCGTCGTCGGCCTGCGGCAGACTTTGCAGGGCGCGGGGCTGCTTGCGGAAAATTACACGACGGGCGAATGGCGTGAGGCGTGCCGCCTGTACGTCGAACAATTCGGCGCGCTCAAGTCGTTCAGCCAGTACAAGCCGCCGCCGGGCGTGCGTTGGGACGACGAGAAGTATGAAGGCGACGCTTACGGGGCATACGCGTGGGCGGTCTACGTTGCCGAAGTGACGGTTGACCTGTTGACGTATGAGACGCGCGTTGACGATTTCGTCGCGGTGCAGGAGGTGGGCAAGGTCGTCCACCCGATACTCGCCGCAGGGCAGATCGAGGGCGGCGTGGCGCAGGCCATCGGTTTCACGTTGTATGAGAACGTGGTCTGGCAAAACGGGCGCATGATCAATAACCAGATGACGAACTACGTCATGCCGACCTCGGCAGACCTCCCGCCCATCCGCGTCCACTTCGAGGAACATCCTTACCAGTACGGCCCGGCGGGCGGCGCGAAGGGCATCGGCGAACTCCCGATGGACGGCGGCGCGCCCGCCATTTTAAACGCTATCGAACACGCCACGGGCGTCCGCTTCACGCACGTCCCGCTGATGCCGGAGGCGTTGATGCGCGGGTTGAGCGAGAAAGCATGAACACGAAGAGAATGAATCGCACGCAAAGGCGCGAAGGCGCAAAGACAGAGCGTACAGGCAAACTGCTTCCGCCTCGTCTCCTTCTTTGCGCCTTCGCGCCTTTGCGTGAGGCTCGTCCGGTTGGCCTCGGAGTCAACCATGTCTGAAGGCGTAACTAAAGTTGACGTTGCCTGCACGGTCAACGGCACGCCACACAAGTTGCGCGTCCTGCCGATGGCGCGCCTGCTCGACGTGCTCCGCTACGATCTGCAACTGACCGGCACGAAGGAGGGCTGCGGCGAGGGCGAGTGCGGCGCGTGCTCCGTCTTCGTTGACGGCGAACTCGTCAACAGTTGCCTCGTGCCCGTTCTGCAAGTCGAAGGGGCGGAGATCAAAACCATCGAAGGCGTCGCCGGGGGCGCGGAGCTTCATGCCGTGCAGCAGGCGTTCATCGAAGCGGGCGGCGCGCAGTGCGGCATCTGCACGCCGGGCATGATCCTCGCCGCCATGAATCTGCTCGCGCACAACGCCCATCCGACCGAGGCCGACATACGCAACGGCCTTGCCGGAAACTTGTGCCGCTGCACCGGCTACATGAAAATCTTCGACGCGGTCGTGCGAGCCATCGGAGAGCGCGCGGGAGTTGAGGCGTGAGAGCCTACCTGCCCGACTACGAACTGCGCGCCCCGAAAACGCTCGGCGATGCGCTCGACGTGCTGGCGCGCGAGCCGGGCGTGTGGCGCGCGTTTGCGGGCGGCACTGACTTGATGGTGCTGCTCGAATTCGGCGTCCTCCAGCACAAAAATTTTTTGAGCATCCGTCATCTGCCCGAACTCAGGGGCATCGAGGTGACGCCGGAACACGTCGCGCTCGGCGCGCTCACGACCTACACGGAGATTCAACGCAACGAGACGATGCGGCGTGAGTTTCCGCTCCTCTGCGCGGCGGCGCGCGAGACGGGCAGCATTGCCATCCAGAATCGCGGCACGCTCGGCGGCAACATCGTCAACGCTTCACCCGCCGCCGACTCGCCGCCCGCGCTTCTCGTCTACGACGCCGAACTCGAATTCGTCTCTGCACGGAGCACGCGCCTCGTCGAATATCGCAATTTTCACACCGGCTACAAGCAGATGGACATGCGCGCCGACGAACTCTTGCGGCGCATACGCCTGCCCCGCGCGACGGGCGATCTCAAGACGCATTATCGCAAAGTCGGGACGCGCAAGGCACAGGCCATCTCGAAAATCTGCTTTGCAGCGGGCGCGCGTTTGAACAACGGCGGACGCCTCGCGGACGCGCGCATCGCGCTCGGCAGCGTCGCGCCGACCGTCGTGCGCTGCACGCGCGCGGAAGACGTGCTGCGCGATCAAACGCTTGACGAGGCGACGATCAAGGCCGCGTGTGCGGCGCTCGCGCATGAAATCGCGCCGATTGACGACATGCGCTCGACGGCGCAGTATCGCCTGCGCGTCGCCGCAAACTTGCTGGCAGATTTTTTATCAACTCTCAAGGCGGACGGCAAAGCGCCGGACATCTCGACATGAACGCGCCCGAATTCGTCATACGCGCCCGTCGCGTCGTCACGCCGGATGGGGTCGCTGCTGCGGCGATTCACGTTCGCGGCGAGCGCATCGTTGCAGTTAGCTCGTTTGAAGATGCGGAGCGCGCGTGCCCGCTTGTCGAAGTTGACGAAGGGGCAATCGTCTTGCCGGGGCTGGTCGATACGCACGTTCACATCAACGAGCCGGGGCGCACCGATTGGGAGGGTTTCGAGACGGCGACGCGCGCGGCGGCGGCGGGCGGCGTGACGACGCTCGTGGAGATGCCGCTGAACAGCATTCCGGCGACGACGACGCGCGAAGCGTTGGAGACGAAGCGCGCGGCGGCAGCGGGGAAGTGCCACGTTGACGTGGGCTTCTGGGGCGGCGTCGTGCCGGTCAACATGGCCGAGTTGTCGCCGATGTTCGCGGGCGGCGTGTTCGGCTTCAAGTGCTTTCTCGTGCCGTCGGGCGTGGACGAGTTCGGGCATGTGACGGAAGACGACCTGCGCGCGGCGATGCCGGAGATGGCGCGCATGAACGCGCTCCTCATCGTGCACGCCGAGACGCCCGCGCCGATTGAAGCGGCGCTCGCAGGCGTCGCTGCCGGTGCGAACACAGCCGACCCGCGCCGCTACGAGACGTTCCTGCGCTCGCGCCCGAAGGCGGCGGAGGATGAAGCGGTCGCGCTGATGATTCGCCTGTGCCGCGAGACGGGCGCGCGTGTGCATATCGTGCATCATTCGTCGTCCGCGTCGCTCGTGCTTCTGCGCGCGGCGAAAGCGGAAGGGTTGCCGTTTACGGCGGAGACGTGCCCGCACTATCTGGCGTTTGCGGCGGAGGACGTGCCCGACGGGGCGACGGAGTTCAAGTGTTGCCCGCCCGTGCGCGAGCGCGCGAATTGCGAAGAACTGTGGCGCGCGCTCGACGCGGGCGTGCTCGACATGATCGTCTCGGATCATTCGCCGTGCCCGCCCGCCTTGAAGCGGCGCGAAGAAGGCGATTTCCTCGCGGCGTGGGGCGGTATCGCCTCCCTGCAACTGCGCCTCCCCGTCGTGTGGACTGAGGCGCGCAGGCGCGGCTACAGCTTGGAGCGCGTGGTCGAATGGCTGGCCGCTGCTCCCGCGCGCCTTGTCGAACTGGACGGGCGCAAGGGCGCGCTTCGCAGCGGGTGCGACGCAGACATCATCGTCTTTCGCCCCGACGCGCAGTTTCAAGTCGAGCCTCAGATGCTGCATCACCGTCACAAGCTGACGCCGTATGCGGGGCAGACTTTGAGCGGCGTGGTCGAAGCGACGTATTTGCGCGGCCTGAAAATTTACGAGCGCGGCGAGTTTTCGCAGAAGACGACGACGGGCGCACTGCTCGCGCGAGGTGACGTGAGATGACGGACTTTACGGAACTGGTTGATCTGGCGGCGGAGCGCGTGGGCGGCGCGGTTCTTTACGCGAATGACGACTTCTTCGCGCCGAAGGAGAATCTGTTAAAGGCGAGCGCGCCCGTCTTCCTCGAAGGCGAGTACACGGATCGCGGCAAGTGGATGGACGGCTGGGAATCGCGCCGCCGCCGCACGCCCGGTTTCGACTGGTGCATCATACGGCTCGGCCTGCCGGGCATTATTCGCGGCGTCGTCGTTGACACGAGTTTCTTTCGCGGCAACTACCCGGAACAGTGTTCGCTCGAAGCCTGCGCGTTGGACGGCCAACCGGATGTCGAGCAATTGCTCGGCGAGTCGGTCGCGTGGCGCGAGGTGTTGCCCGTGTCGGCTTTGCGCGGCGACGCGCAGAATCCGTTCTCCGTTCAGGACACGGAGCGCGCGACGCACCTGCGCTTCAAGATTTACCCGGACGGTGGCGTGGCGCGTCTGCGTGTCTACGGCGAGGTCGTGCCGGACTGGGCGCGCACCAGGGAGCGCGGCGGGCGGGTTGATCTGGCGGCGGTCGAATGGGGCGGGCGCGTGCTCGCCGCGAGCGACATGTTCTTCGGCCACCGGCACAATTTGATCATGCCGGGTCGCGCGGCGAACATGAGCGACGGCTGGGAGACGAAGCGACGGCGCGGCCCCGGCCACGATTGGGTCGTCATCAAACTCGGCGCGCGCGGCACGCTTCATCAAGTCGAAGTTGACACCTCGCACTTCAAAGGTAACTTCCCCGAAAGCTGCGCGCTCGAAGGCTGCGACGCGCCCGCGTCGGGCGCGAACACCGACGCGCTCACGAACTGCGCGTGGACGGAGATTCTGCCGCGCACGAAATTGCAGGCGCACACGCGTCACCATTTCACGGACGAGTTGAAGCCGCACGGCGCGCTCACGCACGTGCGTTTCAACATCTACCCTGACGGCGGCGTCAGTCGCCTGCGGCTCTACGGTAAGCTGGAAGAAGCCTAGCGCCGCGCGCCGGAGGCGGCTCGACAGCGCAGGAGGCTCGTTTCGCGTTATGAATATGCAGGAAGGTCTGGCACGCCTGAACTCCGCGAGCGCGGCGGAGGCGGAAAGTGAACTGCTCAAGTGCTGCGGTTCGACGACGTGGGCACGGCGGATGGAGGCGCACAGGCCGTTTGGCGACGCGCAGGAGTTGTTGTCGGCGGCGGACGAAATCTGGCAGAGTCTCCGCGAGAACGACTGGCTCGAAGCGTTCGACGCGCACCCGAAGATCGGCGGGCAGAAGGCCGCGCGTGAACAGGATGCGCAGGCGCAAAACTGGTCGGAGCAGGAACAGTCGGGCGCGCGCAGCGCCGCGCAGGAGACGCTCGACGCGCTCGCCGAAGCCAACCGCGCCTACGAAGAGAAGTTCGGCCACATCTTCATCGTCTGCGCGACGGGCAAGAGCGCCGCAGAGATGCTCGACATACTCCGCGCCCGCCTGCCGAACGACGCGCGCACGGAACTCCATAATGCCGCCGAAGAACAACGCAAGATCACACGGCTCAGATTGGAAAAATTACTGGCGACATGATTAGTAAAAGTTTCAGGTTTCAAGCCTCAAGCTTCAAGACTGGGTTGCTTATTCTTTAACTTGAAACCTGAAACCTGAAACCGTTTTATCTATGAGCGCGATCACGACACACATCCTCGATATTTCGAGAGGGCGACCGGCAGCGGGCGTCGCCGTCACGCTCGAACACCGCGACGCGCGGGGGTGGCAAGTTCTGGGACGGGGCGCGACAGACGCAGACGGGCGGCTCGGAAGTTTGCTGCCCGCAGGGTTTGACCTACAGGCGGGCGCGTACCGTCTCACGTTCCGCACTCTGGATTATTTCGCGGCGCGAGGGGTTGAGAGTTTCTACCCGGAAGTAACGATCATCTTTATCATCGCCGACGCGGCGGCGCATTATCACGTGCCGCTTCTACTCAGTCCCTATGGCTACTCCACCTATCGCGGGAGCTAACGAATGAGACTCGACCCCAATACGAGCGAATGGCTCAACCTCCTTGCGCGCTGGTTCCACGTCTTCGCGGGCATCCTCTGGGTCGGCACGACCTACTACTTCACCTGGCTCGACGCGCGTGTGTCCGAAGCGGAAGCGCATGCGCGGGGCGCGGGCGAGAAGCCGCAGGTGTGGATGGTGCATAGCGGCGGATTCTACGTGGTCGAAAAGCAGAAGCAGCCGGGCACGCAGGAACTTCACTGGTTTCGCTGGGAGGCGGGGTTGACGTGGTTGAGCGGCATGGTTCTGCTCGTCATCGTCTACTATCTCGGCGGCGCGCTTGTTGACCCGGACGTGCGAGACATCAGTGTGCCCGCCGCCGTCGCGTTCAGCGTGGGGCTGCTCGTCGTCGGCTGGGTCGTCTACGATCTGTTGATGCTCTCGCCGCTCGGCAAAAACGAGATCGCGTTCGCGGCGGTCGGCTACGCGCTCTTAGTCGGCGTCGCGTATCTGACAACGCACGTCCTCAGCGGGCGTGCGGTCTACATCCAGATGGGCGCGCTCATGGGGACGCTGATGGTCGCCAACGTCTGGATGCGCATCCTCCCCGCGCAGCGCAAGATGATCGCCGCGACTTCTGCCGGAGAGACGCCCGACGCGCGACTCGCCGCGCAGGCCAAACTCCGCTCCAAGCAGAACACTTTCATGGCCGTGCCCGTCGTCCTCACGATGATCAGCAACCATTTCCCGACGGCGACCTACGGCAGTCGGTATAACTGGATCATCCTGTCAGTGCTGATCCTCGTCGGCTGGCTCGCCGCGAAGATTATCCGCCGCGCATGATGGCAGGCTCGGAAGTTGAAAGGTATTGGAAGGGAAGAAATTTTTTACCGCCGCAGGCGCTGAGCCTGTAGTTACAAACGCGAACGGGGCGGGAAGACCAATCGTCTCCCGTCCCCGTTCATGTTTGAATAATGTGGCTCGGCCTTAAGGTTTAGTAACCGCTGTAGCCGTCGTTGTAGCCGTTCTCGAACGCCATGCGAAGATACTGTTGATACAGGTAACGGTCGCCGAGGCGCGAGCTGTAGTCTTTCGTGCCCTTCTGATAGGTGCTCTCGTCGCTAAAGTCGTAACGCTCGTTGCGGTCACGATCCTTGCGCCCTTCCTTGATGCCTTCGTTGTAACCGGCGTTCAGCGCCGTCTGGCGAAGCTGGAAAGAGCCGCCGAGTTGCGGATAGCCGTCGTAGCTGTTGCCGCGTCGCGCTCTGCGTTCCGCGCGCCGCTCCCAACGATCATCGCGACGCTCCCAACGGTCATCGCGCCTGTCATCGCGCCTGTCGTCGCGCCTGTCCTGACGGCGATCACGCCTGTCACGCTGGCGCTCCCAGCGGTCGTCGCGCCTGTCCTGACCATAGCGCCAATCCTGCGCAAAGGTCGCGGTCGGCAAGAGCAAAAATGCTCCCATCGCCAACATCAGCGCCTTGGTCTTTAATCCTTTAGCATTGCTTCTCATCTTCATCACCCCTCTATTTCAACTGAAATTCGCACAATCGCGAAACCTCGCCGCAGAGACTAACAACCGCCGTGCCACGCGCGCGCCGGTGCGAAAAATGCTGAAAAATGGTCGTCGGTTTAGATTCCAAATGCCCGGCTACGCACGATTAGGTGTCCGGTAGTACCGAATCGTGTGCATAAGTGCCAGACACCTATCCGAATAATCGTATTGCGACGGTGAGAGCGCGTTGAAGCCCCTTATCATTTACAAGTTCTGCCTGTTGTTCAGAATCTTGACGAACGAGCCGGAGCGCAGTTCGGGGAGCGTGAGGCTGGAACGCTGTAAGGCCTCTTCTTCCGTGATCGCGCCGCAGTTGATCGCGCGCAGGAAATAGTTGAGCAAGCCCTGGCCTGTGGCGGCGTCGTCGAACACGTCGCCGACGAGGGTGGCTTTGGCGGCCTTCTCGACGAAGTTGCGGAGGCGCTCGCTCGCGGCGTCGAGGCTCTGTAGGAAGAAGGCGTAGACGGCGGCGTAGCGCGTGGGGAGTTGGGCG
>DASQDV010000731.1:0-2078 GCA_035633995.1 Pyrinomonadaceae bacterium
CTGCCCTGGAAGACCGAAGACGGCGGGCAGACCTGGAAGTCCATCAAGACCGGCATGATTGACGACTCCGACGTGTTCGCCATCGAAATTGACTCGACGCGCCCCGACCACGTCATCGCCTCCGCGTGCAGCGGCATCTACGAGTCGCAGAACGCGGGCGCGAGTTGGCGCAAGGTGCAGGGCATCCCCTCGCAATCGCGGCGCACGCGCGACATCCTGCAACATCCGGCCATCCCTTCGACCATCTTCGCCGGGACGACCGAAGGCTTCTGGCGTTCGACGAACGGCGGCAATTCGTGGATGCTCAACACCTCGCGCACGCTTGAGATCAACGCCATCGCCGTCCACCCGAAAGAACCGCAAGTTATCTACATCGGCACGAACAACTACGGCGTGATGGTTTCGCGCGACGGCGGCAAAAACTTCCTGCCGAGCAACGAAGGCTACAGCGGGCGACGCGCCTACGCCATCGCGCCCGACCGCGAGCGCGCGGGGCGCATCTACGCGACCACGATCAATACGGCGACGGGCGGCGGCTTCTTCTTCGTCAGCAACGACAGCGGCGCGACGTGGCAGCCCTCGATGCGCAACATGCCCAGCCGCCTCATCGCTTACTCGATCCTGCAAGACCGCACGGACGGCAACATCATCTATCTCGGCACCAATCTCGGCGTGTATCGCTCGATTGATCGCGGCCTGTCGTGGGCGCCGATTGGCGCGCCGAGCGTGAACGCGCCGGTCGCCAAGCCGACGAAGAGACGCGCTGCGTCGAGAACCAGTTCGGCCTCCGCAGCGAAGCGTCGGAAGGCTGCCGCCGCCGGAGCAGCGAGTGCGGCGGCGCAGGAGCCGCGCCCCGCCCCGCCCGTCGCCGTGCCCGCGAAACGCGCCGACGACACGGTGAAGCGCGCGCAAGCGGCTTTGAACGCGGCGGGCTACGACGCGGGCACGCCCGACGGGCAGGCGGGCACGCGCACCGTCGCCGCGATCAGAAAGTTTCAGGCGGCGAAGGATTTACCGCAGACGGGCAAGTTTGACGATGCGACTTTAACCGCGCTCGGACTCGGCGGCGGAAAACAGTCGCTCGGCGTCGAGCAGGGCATGCAGTCCGCGACCATCGCGCTGACCGAAACCATCAACGCGCTCGCTTATTTGCAGGACGTTGACGGAAGTTTGAAGATTCTCGCCGCCACCAATAACGGACTCTACCGCAGCGCCGATCCGATGAAGGGCTGGGAGAAGCTGCCCTTCGGCCAGGGGTTAGATGCGCGCACGCTCTCCGTTTCCACGAGCGCGCAAAACCCGCAGACCATCTATGTCGGCACGTCCAACTCCGGCGTGCTCATCTCGCGCGATAGCGGTCAGACGTGGCGCGAAGTTGAAGGCATCCCGAAGGCCGTGCCCATCAACGTGATCGAACAAGACCCTGAACGTTCCGCCTATGTCTATGTCGGCACGACGCACACGCTCTACATGTCTCACGACGGCGGCGAGAAGTGGACGCGGCGCGGCGGAAATCTCCCCTACGGCAGTTTCACGAGCATCGTCATCAACCCCAAAAACACCGACGAGATTTTCGTCGGCAGCGCATACGAACGCGCAGAGGGCAACGGCGTCTTTCATTCGATAGACGCGGGCAAGACCTGGAAGCGGGTTGACCCGGAACTGCCGAGCCGTCGCGTCTGGGCGCTCGCCTTCGACACACGCGACACCGGCAAATTGCTCATCGGCTCACACTCGGCGGGCGTCTACGTCGCCAACCGCGACCAGAGCGCAATCGCCACCGGCAAATAAAAAGTGACGGGTGACAGGTGACGAGCAGGAAAGGTCGTAAATCGTGAATCGTGAATCGTGAATAGAAGAAGACGATTTTCTCTATTCACGATTTACGATTTACGATTCACTGTTTCAACTCGTCACCTGTCGCTCGTCACCCGTCGCTGCCCTTATCGCCTTGACATGCCTGCGCGTGGACGTGTACATTTTCGATCTACCCGGTCAAGCGTCGGGTGATTACCGGATCACGCGGGTGATCCACGGGCACGACAGAAACCGAAACTTTTTTTAAGCCTTTTCAACTT
>DASQDV010000732.1:0-9791 GCA_035633995.1 Pyrinomonadaceae bacterium
ACGGGCGCGGCGCATACGAATTGGTCACGCAGCCCAACTACACCGTCAGCGGGCGCGTGACGCTGTTCGAAGGCGGCGCTGGATTGGGCGGCGTCACCGTGAGGCTCGCCAATGGGCAGCCGTCGCCCCCGACCGCGATAACCGACGCCAACGGCAACTACACGATCTCGAACGTTCCCGGCGGCGTCAACTACGTCCTCGGAGCCTCGAAACCCGACTACACTTTCTCGCCGCAGGTCACTATCTTTGAAAATCTCAGCGCGAACCAGACGGTTAATTTCACGGCGCGGCTCGCCTGCTTCTATTCTGTCTCGCCGGGTTCGAGGCAGAGTTTCCCCGCGAGCGGCGGAACGGGCACGATCAACATGACGACGAGGGCGGGCTGCGAGTGGAAGGCTTTGAGCCTCGACCCCTGGATCACGATCACGAGCGGTTCGGTCGGCACGGGCAACGGCACGATCAATTTCACCGTCGCCCCCAACTCCGGCAACGAGCGATTCGGGCAAATTCTCCACACAGACGATTCGTTCTACACCATCACACAGGCCGCCTCGCCCGCGCCTGCCTTCGTCAATTTCAGCGCGCCGGAATTCACGGCCAGCGAGGGCGCAGGCCGCGCCGCCGTCACCGTCACGCGCACGGGCAGCACGACCAACGCGATCTCGGTCGATGTCGTTACCAACGACGACCCGGCCTCCGTGCCCTGCGCCACCAACAACGGCACGGCCTACGCGCGCTGCGATTACGCGACGACCATCGAGACCGTGACGTTCGCCGCCGGCGACACGCAGCCGAAGACCGTCCAGATACCGCTCATCGACGACGCGCACGTCGAGCAGGCCGAGTCCGTGCAGGTCAGGTTGGTCAACCCGGCGAACACCGCGCTCGGCACACATTACACGGCGGCATTGACCATCAACGACAACGGTGACGCAGCAGGCGCGCCGAACCCGATCCTGCAAACGCCGCTTTTCATCAGGATGCAATATCTCGATTTCCTCTCGCGTGAGCCGGAATCGGGTGAACCCTGGTCGAAGGTTTTGAACGACTGCCCGAACGTGAACAACAACCCGGCCTGCGACCGCCTGACGGTGTCGAAGTCGTTCTTCGAGTCGCCGGAGTTTCGGCTGAAAGGTCTCTACACGTTCATCTTTTACCGCGTCGCCTTCAACCGCCTGCCGGAGTACGCCGAGATCATTCCCGACATGCGCTCGGTCACGGGGCAGACGGCTTCGGAGGTCTATGACAAGCGCGCGCTCTTTGCCACCAACTTCGCGCTGCGCGCGGAATTCCGCACCCCTCACGACAAACTCTCGCACATGGACTTGGTCAACACTCTGCTGGATCGCTACGGCTTGCAGAGGATCACGACGCCCGACCCGCAAAACCCCGAAGGCGGCGTGAAGGTAACGCTCTCGCGCGCGGATTTGATCAACCGCCTCAGCGCGCAAACCCTGACGCGCGCGCAGGTCTTGAGAGCTATCGTCGAATCGGACGAGATCAGGGTGGCGGAGTTCAACCGCGCCTACGTGGCAATGCAATATTACGGCTACCTGCGCCGCACGCCGGAGACAGGCGGCTACAACAACTGGCTCACCTACCTGAACGCCAACCCGGCGGACGCGCGCACGATGGTCAACGGCTTCGTTAATTCCGCCGAGTACCGCGCGCGTTTCGGGCGGTAGGAACGGCCAGGCCGACACGAAACACATTGGCCGCCGGTTTCGATTCGAGAACCGGCGGCCAATTAGCATCTATGTCATCAACGCCTGCGGCGAGCGGATGGGTCTTGCCGGCAGCGGCGACCCGCCCGCTTGCCGCAGGCGCTGATAAGATGACTTTATAGAATTTCAAAAACTGCGTTCGTGGACGCTGACTTTAGAGACGGAGATCACGACGCGCATGGTTTGCGGGCGACGGTCGAGCGAGGCGGGAACGAAGGCGGGCGTGCGGCGGAAAGCTTCCTGCACTTCGTCGAGCAGGTGCGGGTTGCGCGGCGGCTGCACGACGCCCGCGAGCGAGGCCGCGCCGTTGCTGAATACGTCTGCGTAGATCACCATGTCGTCCGCGTCGTCGCCGCCCTGCGAAGGCGTGCGTATGAGCGCGGCGAGCGCGCCGTTCGGGTTGATGGTCGGCACGGGCTTCGTCACGTCGTAGCCGCCGCCTTCAAACAGAGACTTGTCGAGCGATTCGTCCGCCGCCGCCACACGCGCGGCAATCGTCAACTCGCGCAGCACGCGAAACTGCGGGCGCAGCGCGTTGACCACCCCGACGAACAAAATCAACGATGCCAGCGCGCCGACCGTGTAGGGCATCAGGCGCGGTTCGAGCCAGCGCAGGAGGCGCGCGGCGAGAGAGCCGGTCGGCTGCTGGCGGCGCGCGGCGCGTTCGATCAAAATGAGTTGATTGATGGAAGCGGCGAGACCTGCGGGCGCGGGCGGGCGTTCGAGGTTCGCGAGCGAGCGGACGACGGCGCGCGTCCGGTCTAATTCCAGCCGACACACGGGACAGACTTCGAGGTGATCGTCCACGTGTGCGCGCAGGCCGCGCGCCAACTGGCCGTCCAGATAGGGCGAAAAACTTTTCTGTGTCTCCTCGCAAGTCATAAATTTAGTTGCCGGATGTTAGATGCCGGATGCCGGTCAGCCAGGAATCACTGACCTCCCGTATCTGACATCTAACATCTATTTCCGAATGGCTGGCCGACCCCGGCTGCTCCCTCGCTCAAGGAAGCAACGCCTGTAGTCTCATGTCCAACGCCTGCGCGACGAACGCCGACATACGGCGCGCGAAAATTCATAAACGGGTGTTGCTGGCCGCGTCTAAAATATCTCCGCGCACTTTTGCCGCCGACCGCCTCGCACGCGACGAAACTGCGAGCCTTCGTCGCTTCCCGACCCACTGGCACCTTGGATGATGGGTGAAGCCGGGGCAGGGCAGCCATTCGAATGTCAAAGAATCTGTCAGTAGTCCGTTGTCCATTGTTCAATCAAATCTTTAGTAACTTGTGTGATAGTCACATGCAACTGACAACTGGCGACGGACTACGGACAAAGAACAATCTTACAATGCGCCTTCCAGTTTGCGGCGCAACTCCGTGCGCCCGCGCGAGAGTCTGGATTTTACGGTGCCGATGCTGATGTCGAGCGCGGCGGCCACTTCTTCGTAGCTCAAGCCTTCCACGTCGCGCAGGAGCACGGCTTCGCGGTAAGGGCGCGCGAGCGTGCGCATGGCGGCGAGCAGAATCTTCTCGCGTTCGTGCGAGAGCGCCTGCTGTTCCGGGTCGTCTGTGCTCTCGTCGGCGAGGCGCGTGGCGAGCGGGAGTTCGTGCGTCTCGTCCGTCGCGTCGAGCGAGACGGTCATGCCGCGACGCCTGCGACGCCACCAGCGCCAGCGGTTGCGCGCCTGATTGACGGCGATGCGGTAGAGCCAGGTGCGAAGGTCTGCGTCGCCGCGAAAATGCGCGATGCTGCGGAAGGCTTGAAGGAAAGTCTCCTGCGTCAGGTCGCGCGCCTCTTCCGGGTCTTCCGTCAGGCGGTAGAGCAGGGCGTAGATGTCTGCCGAGCGTTCGCCCACGAGACGGTCAAAGGCCGTCGTATCACCGGCGCGTAATCTTTCAATGAACTGTGTTTCGGCGCTCGGCCGCACCTCCGCCGAGTCCGCCGCGACGGCGGGATGCTCCAATTCGGCTTGCCCGCGGAGGGCGATTGGCTCTCCGAAGCTCACAAACGTCCTCCAGCGTGAACCGGCGACTCAAGTGTTGGCCGCTCGGCGTGCACTCGTCGGATTAGACACCGCGCGTGCGCGCCTTGTTCCCGAAAGTTTTTCTGCCTGTTCGTTCGCCGCATAATCGCCTTGCCGCACGGGCGCGAAGCGTAGCACGCGCCCCCCCGCCGGTCAATGAAGTCTCTGATGCTTAGGAGGTTAAGCCGCCCAAACGGTTGCTTGACAACCCCGCTCTACGGTCGTTAGAGTGAATCTTTCGCTCTAACTCCTGAAATTAGAACGCGCACAACCGTGCGATGTTGCAAGAGAAAAAAACGTGGCTCCATCCAAGAAAAAACATGCGCGTGAAGTCCGGCGCGATAAGTTTCGCGAAAAGGCACTCGAACAATTCGACCGCGTCGGCGACCGCCTCGAAGGGCGTGGCCGCACGCTCTTGTACGCTCTGGCGGGTCTGGTCGCAATAGCGCTGCTGGCGGGCGTCTATTCGTGGTGGAGCGCGCGCAAGGCGCAGGAAGCCACGCGCGCCCTCGCGCGCGTCATCGAGTTTGCCGACGCCACCGTCTCGCCCTCGCCCGCACCCGGCGCGCCCGGCCTTACTTTCACGACCGAAAAAGAGCGCGCGCAACGCGTGGTTGACGAGGCACAGAAGGTCGAACAAAAGTATGGCGACCCGTACAAATCGCTCGCGCACTACTTCCGCGCGGCCAACCTGCTGAGCGTTGATCGCACGAAGGGTCTCGGCGAACTCGAAGCGTTGACGCGCAGCAATGATGCTGAGGTGGCGGCGCGCGCGAAGTTTGCGCTCGCACAGGCGCGCGAATCCGACGGGCAGTTCGACGCGGCAGCCGCGCTCTACACGGAACTGGCGCGCGCGCAAAATGCGAGCATCCCGGTTGACACGGTGAATGTGCGTCTCGCCGCCGTCTACGAAAAGCAGGGCAAGAAGACCGAGGCCGCAGAGATTCTTTTCCAGATCGCCAAGTCGGCGCGCGAGGCCAAGGACAAGAACGGCAAGCCCATCACGCAGTCGGCCGCCGCGCGCGAAGCGGCGCAAAAACTCGAACGCCTCGACTCCGCGCGCCACGCCCAACTGCCCGCCGAGCCGTCTCCGGCAAATCTCCCGTTCTAAAAGCAGATGCCGGATGTTAGATGTCAGATGTTAGTAAGATTCCAGTCCGGTTTTACTTTACTAACATCCAGCATCCGGCATCCGGCATCTTCCCCTCATGGATAATATTACGCACACGCTGGTCGGGTTGGCGGCTGCGAAAGCGGGATTGGAACGCCTCTCGCCGGGGGCGACCGCCGTGTGCATGATCGCCGCGAACGCGCCGGACTCGGACATCCTCGCGGCCTTCGGCGGCAGTTGGTTCTACCTCAAACATCATCGCGGCATCACACACTCAATCGTCGGCGTGCTCGCCATTGCGCTCGTCATTCCCCTGTTGTTCTACGCGGCAGATCGCATCATGGCGCGCCTCCGGCGTCGCGTGCCCGTCGTGCGTTTGCGCGGCCTCTTCATCGCCTCGCTCCTGCTCAGCGCGTCGCACCCGCTGATGGATTGGACGAACAACTACGGGCTGCGGCCTCTCCTGCCGTGGAGCGGGCGCTGGTTTTACGGCGACCTCGTTTACATCATAGACCCCTGGCTGTGGCTGAGCCTGGGCGGGGCGTCGTTTCTGTTGACGGCTAAAGATGTGCGCTGGCGTGCGTTCGCATGGGGCGCGCTCGCGCTTCTGGCGACGACGGCTTTCGTCGTTCTGCCGTTGCGAATGGGGATGAGTTATCCGGTCGCGTCGCGTGGCTTGTGGCTCGCGTGCCTCGTCGCCCTCGTCGTCGCGCACCGCATGCGCGTGGCGGCGCGTTGGGGAAGCTCAATCGCTCTGGCCGCGCTTGCCTTCGTCGTCGTTTACTGGGGCGCGCTCGGCATCCTGCACGGGCGCGCGCTCGCGCGTGCGGGCGCGATAGCCGAAGCGCTGGCGGGGCAACGTCAGGAAGCCGTGCTGCGCGTCGCGGCGATGCCTGAACTGGCCGACCCGACGAGTTGGCGCGTGCTCGCGGAGACGGATGCGGCAACTTATCGTTTTAAAACTTCGCTGCTGGCGCGCGTCGAAGAAGAACTGGCCGCGCCCGATGCGCTCGCGCGCTTCGAGAAGCCGCAAGGGCAAGCCGCCGAACTCGCGGCTCGTGCCGCCGTAGATGAACGCGCCCGCATCTTCCTCGGCTTCGCGCGCTTTGTTGCCGTCCGCGTCGCGCCGCAAAACTGCGCCGAAGAACTGCTCGTGCAATTCGCAGACCTGCGTTACACCGAACCGGGTGCCTCGCGCCGCAACGGCAACTTCGGTTTGGAAGTGCCTGTCCGCCCCGCGCCCTGAAATTGCTCAAGTCGATTCGTGAATCGTTCTCCCTGCCTCCTTCCTCGCTCGGCTTTCCAATTCCGCCCGGTGCGTTATAATTGATTTCCCCCAGCCCGACACAAAACCAACCTCGATCTTAGTGAGCCGCGCATTATGAAGCCCACGTCGCCGGAAGGTGCCAACTCGTCAGGGAAAGTGCTGAACTCCGACGCTGAAGCGTCCGAGCTTCTCGCCGGAGAAGGCGACGGGCGTTTCCAGACCTTCGCCGGTAGCGCCGCCGACGCCATTATCGTCATAGACGCCGCGAGCGTCATTCACTTTATCAACCGCGCCGCCGAGAAGATTTTCGGCTACCCGGTACGCGAACTGCTCGGCCAGAATCTCACGATGCTGATGCCCGATTACCTGCGCCACGTACACCGCGCGGGGCTGGAGCGATACCTCTCGACGGGCGAGCGACACATCAACTGGGGCAGCGTCGAACTTCCCGGCCTCCACCGCGACGGGCACGAGATTGCTCTGGAAATATCCTTCGGCGAATTCGTCGAAGACGGCGGGCGCTATTTCACGGGCATCGCGCGCGACATCACAGAGCGCAAGCGGCAGAAGGAGAAGCAACGTTTCCTCGTCGAAGCGAGCGCGCTGCTTTCCGCTTCGCTCGATTACGAAACGACGCTGCAATCGGTCGCACGCCTGAGCGTTCCGTTCCTTGCCGACTGGTGCATCGTCTACGTGGTTGACGGAGATGGCGGGGCGATCCGCCCCATCGCCGTGATGCACGAAGACGCCGCGCGGGTCGAGTTGGTCTGGCAGCTTGAGCGGCAGGAGAATCAAAATTCGAACGCCCCGACGGGCGTGCCGAAGGCGATTCGCACAGGCCGGGCGGAACTCTACGAGGAAATTCCCGCGCCCGCCGACGCGGCGACGGCCAACGAGGCGGGGCGGTTTCGCGTCGCGCGCCAACTCGATTTGCGTTCGGCCATGATCGTGCCGCTCGTGGCGCGCGGGCGCACGCTCGGCGCGATCACTTTCGCCACTTCCGAATCGGGGCGTCGCTACAACGCCTCCGACCTCGCGCTCGCCGAAGACCTCGCGCAGCGCGCCGCCTTCGCCGTAGACAACGCGCGGCTCTACCGCGAGGCGCAGGAGGCCAACCGCCTCAAAGATGAATTTCTCGCCACGCTCTCGCACGAACTGCGCACGCCGCTGACCTCCATTCTCGGCTGGACGAATCTGCTCCGCTCGGTCAAGTTCGACGAAGTGACCTCCGTGCGCGCGCTCGAAACCATTGAACGCAACGCCCGCTCGCAAAAGCAACTCATAGATGATCTGCTCGACGCCTCGCGCATCATCACGGGGAAACTGCGTCTCGAATTGGAGCCGACGCAACTGAAGGCGGTGGTCGAGTCGGCGTGCCACGCGGCGCGACCGGCGGCGGATGCGAGGGGCATCGAAATTCAACTCGCGCTCGACCCGGCGGCGAGCCTCGTCGCGGGCGACGCGGAACGTTTGCAGCAAGTCGTCTGGAATCTGTTGTCGAACGCCGTCAAGTTCACGCCCGAAGGCGGGCGGGTCGAGGTCGGCCTCGCGCGCAAAGGGACGCAGGCGCAAATTTCCGTACGCGACACGGGGCAGGGCATCGAAGCGAAGTTTCTGCCCTACGTCTTCGACCGCTTCCGTCAGGCCGATCAGTCAACGACGCGCACGCACGGCGGACTCGGACTCGGACTCGCCATCGTCCGCCATCTCGTCGAACTGCACGGCGGGACGGTGGCCGCCGAAAGCGCAGGGGCGGGCAAGGGTGCAACTTTCAAGGTGATGCTGCCGTTGCTCAAGTACGCCAAGCGCGGCGAGACGACGGCGCAGGGCGAAACCCGGCTTGAAGACGCGGGTGAGCAGAATGAGAGACAGGCGGTGCTCGGCGGCCTGCGCATTCTCATCGTTGAAGACGAACCGGACACGCGCCTGCTGTTGAAGAAGTCTCTGGAACGCTTCGGCGCGATAGTGGAGGCGTGCGAATCGGCGGACGAGGCTTTGACGGCGCTCGAAGCGTCGGCGTTCGACGTGATCCTGAGCGACATCGCCATGCCCGGCGAGGACGGCTACACGCTCATCGAAAAGATCAGGGAGCACGACACCGCGACGCCCGCCATCGCCTTCACCGCCCACGCACGCCAAGAGGACAAAGAGCGCGCCCTCGCCGCAGGCTTCCAACTACACCTCGCCAAACCCATCGCTCCGAAGGAACTGGCCGAAGCTGTGGCCGGTATCGTCGCCCGCACGTCTAACGTTTGAGACGGAATGCAGCCCCTTGCGGAGATTCTGCCGCCGTCGTCTCGCAGCTTACTGATCGTTTGGCCTCTGCTTGATCTCGTTCAACGCCGCGCCGAGGCGTTCGAGTCCGCCGCTTAACATCTCCGTGTCGCCGCCGATGCTGAGGCGAAAGTGTTCGGGCATCTCGAAGAATCTTCCGGGCACGAGCGAGGTTTCATACTTCTCGCGCAGGAGCGCGCAGAGCGCTTCGACGCTGCCGCGCCGGAGTCTGGGAAACGCGATCATGCCGTCCGTGATGGGCGGAGTTTCGAGGTCGTCGCGCGTCTGTAGGAAACTGTTGGCAAGGATGCGGTTTCGTTCGAGCAGGGCGCGCGAGTGGGCGGCGATTTCGGGGAGGCGCGCGAGGGCGATGCAACTGAGGCGTTCGGAGGGGTGAGGCTGCGCGACTCCGAAGAGATCGTTGAGACGCCACATGCGCTCGGCGAGCGCGGGCGCGGCCAGTATCCAGCCGCAGCGCAGGCCGCTCAGGCCGTAAACTTTCGTCAGGCTGCTCGTCGTGATGTAACGCTCGCCGAGATGAAAGGCCGATTGCGGCGCGTGCGAGAAGGCCGCGTCGAGATAGACTTCATCGACGAGCACGCGCGCGTCCGAGTGCGCCGCAACGTCGCCGATTTGCGCGAGCGTCTCGTCGTCCGCGTAGGCGTTCGAAGGGTTGTGCATGTTCGTGACGACGACGAGGCGCGTGCGCGGCGTGATGGCTCGCGCGACCTCAAGCGGGTCGAGTTTGAAGTGTGTTTCGGCGGGGCGTTTGAACCTTTTGACTTTCGCGCCGAGGTAGAGCGCCGCCGAGACGAGCAGTTCGTAAGTCGGCTGCTCGATGAGAACTTCGTCGCCGGGCGAGATGAGAGTTGCCAGGGCGAGGAAGTTTGCCATCGAAGTGCCGTTGGCGGCGACAACCGAGCCGGGCGAGACGCGGCACTTCGCGGCGATGGCCTGTTGCAAAGGCGCGTAGCCGTAAAAACTTTCGCCGCTCAGTTCGAGGTCGGAGAGCGAGACGCCGAGACGCGCGAGCGGGTAGGGGCGGACGCCGCTCGTCGCAAGGTTGTAGGGCGCTTGCGATTGGGTCTTCGCCCAGTGCATGTAGGCGGAACTCAACACGCGCTCCGGCGGCGGCGGTTGTCGTGCGGTGCTCATACGCGTTTCTTCCTTTGCTGACGCAGCCAGTAGTAGCAGGCGGGTACGCCCGCGAGCACGATCAGAAAGCCGATGGCGCTGTTGGCCGGGTACTTGTAGACGGTGCTCAGGACGACGAGCCAGCAGGCCGCGACAAAGAGCGCGGTCGTGAATGGATGGCCGGGAACCCGGAACGTCGCGTCTGCGAGCGGAAAGCGACGGCGGAAGATGAAGAGAGAGAGCCCGGTCAGCCCGAACCAG
>DASQDV010000733.1:0-2495 GCA_035633995.1 Pyrinomonadaceae bacterium
AAGATGAACGAAGTGATGGCATAGACGTTGCGCTCGGCCAGACGGCGCAGCACCGCGCCGTACTCGCCGGGCTTGCTGAAATTCTTGTTCACGTCGGCCATGTTCGCCGGGTCAATCGACTCCATCCCGATGAACACCCACTTGCCGCCCGACTCCGCGATCAGGTCAACGAGTTCCTCGTCCTTCAACAGGTTCGCGCTGATCTGCGCGACCCAGGGGACTTGCGCGTTCGCCGCGATCAAGTCGCGCAAGAGCGACTTCGTGCGTTTGACGTTGATGGCGAAGTTGTCGTCAATGAAGAAGACGGCCACCTGCCCGCCGTCCTTGCGCGCGCGCGCCTTGAGGCGCAAAACTTCGTCAACGACCGATTCGTTCGAGCGGAAGCGGATCGAGTCGCCGAAGAACCCTGTGACGGTGCAGAACTCGCAGCCGTAGGGGCAGCCGCGCCCCGACTCAATCGGGACGACGCGAAACGTGCCCCAGCCGCCGCCCATGCGTTCGAGCAACGGGCGCGCGATCTTCGGCACGAGGTTGAATTGATCGAGGTCGAGCGTCTCCCAGGGGATGACGGGGTAGGGTTGCAAACTCGGCTTCTTGTCCTTCCCTTCCGCATCAACGGGCAGGTAGATGTCTTTGAGTTCGCCCCGCGCGGCGTCTTCGACGATGCGCGGCCAAGTCTCGTCGGCCTCGCCGAGCGCGACCGCGTCGGCATGCCGCGTGCCGCCGTCGCGTCCCAGCGCTTCGTCGGGGCATTCGGTAACGTGCGGCCCGCCCATCACGACGGGCACACCGGCGGCGCGCAGCGCGTCGGCCACGCGATAGGCTTTCGCCACCATCCGCGTCATCGCGCCGATGCCGACCAGCCCGATCTCCTTCTCGCGCACGAAGGCCACTAATTCTTCCTCGTTCATCGCGTGCGCGTTGCCGTCAATGAGCAACACTTCGTGGCCGGGCGGCGTGAGCGTTTGCAGCAGAAACATCCAGAGGTGCGGCATGAAGTTGCGCGTCACGCCGTTGTCGGGATTGTACAAAAGAATTTTCAAGGACTACTTCCCCCTTCGAGAAACCGAGACGATGCTATTAAACCTTTAAGTTGAAATGGCGGCTTGAGAATAAACAACAGACGGCACAGAGAGGGAGTTTGGGGGACTCGCTCTGAATGTCGAGCGGTGAATTTTCGAGGAGAATAATAACAGAATACGTGCGCTAACGCACAATATCCCTACAGTGAACATGCACCGACCGACTACCTCTGTCTCATCTTTCCGTTTGCTCCGCGTGAAGCGCAGACAGACTAGCACACGGAATCAACTTGCGCGATGTCTTAAACGCTATGGGCGACTTCGGGGGCGGCCTCGCGTTTGCGAAGCTTAAAAATTGTGCCGTGAGGTTTGCGCGCGTGCCAGGACACTTCGGCCTCGATAAGACTGGCGCGGGCGCGTATGCCGGTCAGGCCGCGCCCTTTGCGCACACGCTTGTCGTGCGCGTTGAAGCCGCGCCCGTCGTCTTCGAGCGTGAGCAGGAGTTCGCCCTCGCGCGTGAGTTCTACGCGGAAGCTGACGCGCGCGGCCTGTGCGTGGCGGCAGATGTTGTTGATGGCCTCCTGCGCGATGCGATAAATCTGCATCCGCACGCCCGTCTGAAATTCTATGCGCTCGTCCAAATCCTCGTCGCACACGAACTCGTATTCGAACTTCTGCGGCGCGGGCAGGTGCGCCACCGCGTTTGAGAGCGCCCATTCGAGCGCGGCGGCGAGGCCGACGTTATCGAGAACGGACGGGCTGAGGTCTTCGCAGATGCGGCGTATCTCGTCGGAGACGGATTCGATCTCGGCGCGAAAGACGGCGGGGTCGAATTCTACGCGCTGCACATCGCCGCCGCTGCCGCTGTTACCGCCGCCGCTGTTACCGCCGCTACTATTGCCTGCGGCGGGCAGTTGATCCGTGAGCAGGAGCAGGCTGCGCAGGTCTGCGAGCGTCTGATCATGGAGGTCGCGCGCGATGCGGCGGCGTTCGCGTTCGGCTTCGTTGGCGAGGTTGAGTCGCGCTCCGGCCAGATCGTGATGCGCCTGACGGAGCGCCGCGCCCGTGCGCGCGATCTTGCGGTTTTGCACCGCGCCCCACGTCAAGGCGACGAGCGCGAGTATGAGCAGGACGGCGAGCATCGTCGTCGTCCAGGGAAACGGCGCGCGCCCGACCGTGAACTCGAAGGCGAGCGGCGCGGACGCGACGAGGTCTTTCGTGAAGGCGCGCGCTTCGACGCGATAGCGCCCCGGCTTCAAATTCTCCATCAAAAACTGCGCGTCGTTCGAGAGCTTGCGATTGAGTTCGCGCCCCGCGCCGTCGCTCAAGGTGAAGGCATACTGGAACTGTTCGGGGAAGGTGCGGCTGCTGAGCGCGGCCACGTCGAGCGTGAGGTTGTCCTGCGGGTAAGGCAATTCGAGGCCGCCGCGCAACTCGTCCGCAGGGTGCAGGCGGCGACTGAGTATGCGCACG
>DASQDV010000734.1:0-2786 GCA_035633995.1 Pyrinomonadaceae bacterium
ATCCCGGCGATGAGAAAACGCGGGCGCGCGCGCAGTGCTTCAAACGTGCGCGCAGGCTCGAAGAAGATGCCGCTCAGAGTTTCCGCCGTTGACATCGTCTCGGCGGCGGGCGCCGGAAGAGGAGGAGCGGGCGGCGGCGCACCGATGCTGTTGGACAGGGGCGTCGGGGTGTTCATGTCGCTCATTTTTTTGTCCTAAGGGGTTGGGAAGAGTTTGGTGAAAGCATGACGGACGTTCGCTTCGAGCAAGTGACTTCGATTTTATTACGCTTGCCCGCCGCGATTTTTATTACGCGCGGCAGGGCGCGATGTTTCAACTCCAACCGAAAAGTTTACTCATCAACGGAAGACAGCGATGGCATGCCACCGTCCGGCGAAAGTATATTTCGTGTTCGCCTTCGACGCGCGCCATTTCTTCGAGGTCTGTGGCAAAGTGCGCGAGTCCGAGCCTGCGCGCGTGAAAGGCCGCGGTTTCGTATTCGTGCACGTTCATGCTCTCCAGCCTTCCGGCGAAGTACATCGGCAAAAACCACCCGATCAGGTGGCAGCCGAAGCCGAGCACGCGCCCGGTCACAAACATCCGCGCCTCCCTGATTTTCGTGGGCGCGGCTGACAGCGCGGCGAGCATCTCGCCGACCCGCGCGCGATGCACCCACTCTTCGTCCTCGATCTGGCGGATGCGTTCGCGCTCCGCCTGCCTGCGCACGGACTTCCAATGCCCGCGATAGGCGTAAGCCGCCGCCAACTCGCCGGAGTATGCGCCTCGCAGCAGGCGTACAAGTTGCCGCCGGTCGTCGTCCTCTATGCCAGCCATCTCTAAAATATGATACGAATAATTCTTCCGAGAAGTTGAAACTGTGTCTCTTTAACAGAACGATCTTTCAACACTTCCGCGCTGTGGTACGGTTCCGCGCAAGACTTGAAATATAACTTTTCCGCCGTTCGCCGTCTCGCCGTTATTAAACCGGAGACTCGCGCGCCGCTCGTTTGTCTCGCTCTTTCAGGCCGCAGTCGGCGCTTCCGTCCAGCCGGGCACGCGTATGCAGGCGACGGTGTGGCCGGGCGCGACTTCGCGCAAGTCCGGGTCGATCTGCGCGCATTCGGGGATGGCGTCGGGGCAGCGCGTGTGGAAGCGACAGCCGGAGGGCGGGTTGATCGGCGTGGGCACGTCGCCCGCGAGCACGATGCGTTCGCGTTTGCGCGTCGGGTCGGGGACGGGAATGGCCGAGAGCAGGGCGCGCGTGTACGGGTGCAGCGGGTTCGCGTACAACTCTATGGCCGACGCCACCTCGACGATGCGCCCCAGATACATCACCGCCACGCGGTTCGAGATGTGCTCGACGACGGCGAGGCCGTGCGAGATGAAGAGATACGTCAGCTTAAACTCCGCCTGCAAATCTTCCAGCAGGTTGATGACCTGCGCCTGCACCGACACGTCGAGCGCCGAGACGGGTTCGTCCGCCACGATCAACTTCGGGTTGAGCGCGAGCGCACGCGCGATGCCGAGGCGTTGCCGCTGCCCGCCCGAAAACTCGTGCGGGTAGCGGTTCATGTAATCGGGGTCGAGGCCGACCTTGCCGAGCAGTTCGGCGACGCGTTCGCGCCGCTCATCCTTCGTCCCCTCGCCGTGTATGACGAGCGGCTCGGCGACGATGTCGCGCACCTTGAGGCGCGGGTTGAGGCTCGCGTAAGGGTCTTGAAAGATGATCTGCATCTCGGCGCGCACGTCCCTGAGAGCCTTGCCCGACAGCGCCAGCACGTCCTTGCCTTCAAAAGAGATTTCACCTTTCGACGGCTCGATAAGGCGCAACAAACAACGCCCGACGGTTGACTTGCCGCAGCCCGATTCGCCGACGAGTCCGAGCGTCTCGCCCTTGAAAATCTCGAACGCCACGCCGTCCACCGCGCGCACCACGTCGTCGCTGCCCGCGACGGGAAAGTGCTTGAACAAACCGCGCACGCGGACGAGTTCTTCCGCGCGCCCGTCGTCCGGCGCAGGCACGTTGCCGGCGCGCGCCGCCTGAGCTTCCGCTTCCGGCACGCGTTCCATTCGTTCGTTGGTCGTCCCGTCAATCACTGTCCCGCGCTCTCCCTCTGCTCCGCAGTTTGATTATCCGCCGCGATTGCCGCCGCCATGTCGTAGAGCACGCAGCGAACCTTCACGCCGCCTTCGAGTTCGTAGAGCGGAATCCGCCCTTCGGTGCAGCGCGGCTCGCGATACGTGCAGCGCGGCGCGAAGTGGCAGCCGGGCGGCAGGTCGGTCGGCTTCGGCACAGTCCCCTCGATGGTCTGCAAACGCTCGACCTTCCCCGCCTCGCCCGCCGTCAACTTCGGCACGGACTTCAACAACCCCTCCGTGTAAGGCATCTTCGGGCGCGCGAACAACTCTGCGACCGGCGACTCTTCCACGATGCGCCCCGTGTACATCACCGCCACCCTGTCGGCCACTTCCGCGACGACGCCCAGATCGTGCGTGATCAGGAGCACCGCCAACTCGCGCGACTTCCTGAGGCCGTCAAGAAGTTCGAGTATCTGCGCCTGTATGGTCACGTCGAGCGCGGTCGTCGGCTCGTCCGCGATCAAAAGTTTCGGGTCGCAGGCGAGCGCCATCGCGATCATCACGCGCTGTCGCATCCCGCCCGACAACTGGTGCGGGTAATCGTCCGCGCGCCTCGCCGGATCGGGAATCGCCACCTCGCGCATCGCCTCGATGGCCGCCGCGCGCGCCTCGCGGCGAGAGAGTTTTCGATGAAGCCTGAGCGCCTCCGCGATCTGCTCGCCCACCGT
>DASQDV010000735.1:0-3730 GCA_035633995.1 Pyrinomonadaceae bacterium
ACGGCGGTCGTCGTCGTCGTCTCGCTGATACAGGGTTTCAATCGTTACGTTGACGAGAAGATCGCGGGCATCGGCGCAAAGTCGTTCACCATTCAACGCTTCAACATCTTCGAGGACTTCAAAGACACTGACACCATCGCCGCCGCCACGCGCCGCAACAAGGATTTGACGATGGACGACTTCGAGTATTTGAAGGCGCGCGCCGTGCTCATAGACAAACTCGGCGCGGGCGCGCGACCCACGCGCGCGATGGTCAAACACGGCGCGGAGATACTCGAAGAAGTTCCCGTTGACGGCATGACGGCCAACGTCGCGGAGATCAACGCCATCGAGATCGCCGACGGGCGTTTCTACATCGAGGCGGAGAACCAGACCGCCGCGCGCGTCGCCTTCCTCGGCGCGGACGTGGCCTCCAAGTTGTTCCCCACGCGGAGCGCCGTCAACGAGGAGATTTCCATCGGCGGGCTGCCGTTCCGCGTCGTCGGCGTGGCCGTCGCCAAGGGGAGCGTCCTCGGCATCCCGCAGGACAACTACATACACATCCCGCTCAAGACTTACGGCAACCAGTTCGGCGGATTCCGCAACAACCGCTCGCTCTATTTCATCGCCACCGCCAAATCCGACGAACTGTTCGACGACGCCGTCGAAGAGGCGCGCCAGATCATGCGCGTGCGCCGCCGCGTGCCCGCGAACGAAAAAGACAACTTCGGCGTCATGACGCCCGACGCCATCACGGGCTTGCGCGACCGCATCTTCGGCTCGATCTTCATCGTCGCCATCGCCGTGCCCGCTATCGCCCTGGTCGTCGGCGGCATCGTGATTATGAACATCATGCTCGTCTCGGTGACGGAACGCACCAAAGAGATCGGCATTCGCAAGGCGCTCGGCGCGCGCCGGGGCGACATCCTCAAGCAATTTCTCGTCGAGGCCATGACGCTCTCGGCCTTGGGCGGCGCGACCGGCGTATTGCTCGCGTGGATCGTCGGGCGCATCCTCACAGCCGTCTTCTTCCCGACCTATCTTTCCATCATCGCCATCATCGTCGCCGTCACGGTGTCGGGCGGCATCGGCGTGATGGCCGGAATCATCCCCGCATGGAAGGCCGCGCGTCTCGATCCGATTGAAGCACTGCGTTCGGATTGAAAATGTGAGTTGTCGGTTGTCAGTTGTTTGTGTGGCGCGGGCTAGTGGCTGAAGATCAGGCTCTCAGTTTAAGAGAGAGGAAAACAACGGACTACTGACAACGGACAGTCTTTGATTATGAATCTGCTCAGAAGCGATATTTACGAGAACCTGAAGATGGCGCTGGCGACGCTGCGCACGAATAAGCTGCGCTCGGCGTTGACGGTGGTGGGCGTCGTCATCGGCGTGTGGACGGTGATGGCTATCGCCTCGATCATCAGCGGCATTGATCTGGCCGTCACCAAGGAGATCGAGTCGTTCGGCACGCGCTCGATCATCCTGACGAAGTTCGAGACCGGCATCCACGTCGGCCGCCGCTCGCGCGAGGAGCGGATGCGCAAGGAGTTGACCTACGACGACGCGCTCGCGCTGCGCACGCTGCCCAGCATCGAGCTCGCCGTCCCCTTTCTCGACATCACCAACAACTTTTTCGGGAGCAAAATTCTGGTCGGCGCGAACGGCAAGACCTCCTCCGCCGTCCGCCTGCAAGGGACGCTGCCCGACTATGAGCGCGCCGGGATCGAGAACGTGTCGGAGGGGCGTTTCTTCTCCGAGTTCGAGAACGATCAGAACCAGCAGGTGTGCGTCGTCGGCGCGAGCGTGGCGGAAAACTTCTTCCCCTACGGGTCGCCGCTCGAACAGGAGATCGACATCGGCGGCAACAAGTTTCGCATCATCGGCGTCTTCGAGAAACGCGAGCAACTCGGCGGGGGCGGCGGCAACAACGACGACAACAACGTCATCTATTTGCCCTACAACGTCGCGCGCAAGCTCAAGCCGAACGCCGACGACGTGACCATCCTCGCCGTCGCCAAGCAGGGGCGCATGGAGGAGGCGCAGGATCAGGTGGTGGACATGATGCGCGTGCGCCGCCAGACGCCGTTTGGCGAGAAGAACAACTTCGGCGTGACGACTGCCGAGTCGGCCATCTCTAACTTCCGCTCGATCACTTCGGGCGTGGCGATTGCGATGGTCGTCATCTCTTCGGTCGGGTTGATGGTGGGCGGCATCGGGGTGATGAACATCATGCTCGTCTCTGTAACGGAGCGCACGCGCGAGATCGGCGTGCGCAAGGCCATCGGCGCGCGGCGCGCGGACATCCTCTGGCAGTTTCTCATCGAGGCGATGACCCTGACGGGCTTCGGCGGCCTCGTCGGCCTCCTGCTCGGCTGGGGGACGACGTTTCTCATCAGCATCTTCGTGCCCTCTTACGTCCCGCTGTGGGCGCCCATCGCGGGCTTCGTCGCCAGCGTCGGCATCGGCCTCATCTTCGGCCTCTGGCCTGCGTGGAAGGCCGCCCGCCTCGATCCCATCGAAGCCCTGCGATACGAGTAGAGGTCAGAGGTTAGTATTAAGAAGTAGAGGCCGGTGAAAGCGAACTTGCTCGCGCTTTCACCGGCCTTCAATTTGTTCCTCCTAACCTCTGACCTCTAACCCTCGACCTCTGCTTTAATACGCTTGACCTAACGCGGCGGACATCCCGACGCGGACGAGCAGGCCGACCAGCCAGATCACGAGCACGATGCCCCAGGCCGCGCCCGACGAGAGGCGCGCGATCTTGCGCAAGCCGAGCGCCGCGAGGAAGAGGCCGTAGAACTGGAACAGATCGAAAGAGCCGAGCACGGTCGCCAGCACGGGCTGCTCTTTGGGGTTGACGAGCAGGGCGAAGTTGGCGCGCGCCAGTCCCTGGTTGGCGGCTGCCGGATCGATGTCGTCTTTCGACTTCAAAAACAGCAGCAGGATATTCAACAGCGAGAAGATGAGCGTCGGCGGCATTGTGGAATAGACCCACACGGAGAGCGCCTGCTTGTAGCTCATAGACTTCGCCATCGCCATCGTGCCGAGCAGGTAGAGACCCGCCCCGGCGGCGAAGATGATGGCGAAGACGAGCGGGAAAGAGGCGTAAGTAATGGCCTGCACGATGGGGTTGCGCTGGATGCTCAGGGCTTGCTCCATCTGCTCGGGCGTCATGTCGGGCGAGCGCGCTTCGATCTGCGCGCGCGCGATTGTTTCCGCGCCCATCCGCTGGACGAATAGGATATAGAAGGTTGTGAACGCCACGACCGCGATGATCCCGGCGATGAGAAAACGCGGGCGCGCGCGCAGTGCTTCAAACGTGCGCGCAGGCTCGAAGAAGATGCCGCTCAGAGTTTCCGCCGTTGACATCGTCTCGGTGGCGGGCGCCGGAGGAGCGGGCGGCGCACCGATGCTGTTGGACAGGGGCGTCGGGGTGTTCATGTCGCTCATTTTTTTGTCCTAAGGGGTTGGGAAGAGTTTAGTGAAAGCATGACGGACGTTCGCTTCGAGCAAGTGGCTTCGGTTTTATTACGCTTGCCCGCCGCGATTTTTATTACGCGCGGCAGGGCGCGATGTTTCAACTCCAACCGAAAAGTTTACTCATCAACGGAAGGCAGCGATGGCATGCCACCGTCCGGCGAAAGTATATTTCGTGTTCGCCTTCGACGCGCGCCATTTCTTCGAGGTCTGTGGCAAAGTGCGCGAGTCCGAGCCTGCGCGCGTGAAAGGCCGCGGTTTCGTATTCGTGCAC
>DASQDV010000736.1:0-3489 GCA_035633995.1 Pyrinomonadaceae bacterium
TCGCACGGCATCACGAACATGAAGGGCTTTTCGCGTTCGGCCTTCGGCTTCGCGCGCTCGCTCATCCACATGGGCGACGACGGGCGCATCTTCAAACGCTTCCTCATACATGACCCGTTCAACCCCGTTTCGCTCTGGGACTTGTTCCGCCTGAGTTTGTGGAAGTTCGTTTTGTTCTACCTGTTCATGGGCGGGCTGCTACTGAGTTTGCTGCGCACGAGCGACGGGCGCAGGATGTTTTTGCTGTTCGTCCTGAACGCCGTGCCGATGTTCGTCTTCGCGATCTTCATTTTCGAGTCGGGCGCGATTGAAAGATATTTGCCGCTCTTTCCCCTCATCTTCCTCGCGCTCGCTTTCGCCCTGTGCAGCGAGCGGACGCCGCGCGCCGTGAAGTACCTGCTGCTCACGTACGTCGCCGCCGCCACGCTCACGAACCTGAGCGTGATGGCGAAGCCCGTGCTCAACCGGCAGAAGGCGCGCGCCGAGTCGCGCGTCAAAGACTTGCAGCCCTATTTGAAACCGGGCAGCCGCGTCGTCACCTCGCACATACAGGACGACCTCGTGCAGTACAACCAGAACTTCCTGTTCGACCCGGTCAACACGGCGAACCTCACGTTCTCAGTGGTCGAACCGAACAGCGTTTTGATTTTGACGTGGCGCTCGCGCATCGCCGAACAGATTTTGCCGGTGTGGGAACGCGGCGACGACGTGTGGCTCTCGAAGCGACTGCTCACCGCGCGCCCGCGCGCCGAATGGAACTGGGTGGAGGGCGACGACCCGCGCGTCTCCTGGACGCACCTCTACGATTACTTCCGGCAGTTAGATTTGGGGCAGGCGGTCGGCGACGATGACGGCTTCGTGCTGCTCGTGCCGTCCGAGAAAAATAGAAACATCCTGCGGGCTTACATGGAGCAGGAGAAACAGGTGTTCAGATGAGATTAAGCGTGTTTGGTCTGGGATACGTCGGCTGCGTGTCGGCGGCGTGCTTCGCGCGCGAAGGGCATGAGGTCACGGGCGTTGACGTGAACCCCACGAAGGTCGGCATCATCAACGAAGGTCGCAGCCCCATCGTCGAGGCAGGCATCAACGAGTTGTTCGGCGAGATGGTGGGCGCGCGTCGCCTGCGCGCGACGACCGACACGCGAGACGCCATCGCGAACTCCGAAGTCTCGCTCGTCTGCGTCGGCACGCCGAGCAACCAGAACGGCTCGCTCGATCTGACCTACGTGCGGCGCGTTTGCGAAGAGATCGGGCAGGTGTTGGAAGGCAAGCGCGAGGGGCATGTCGTCGTCATACGCAGCACGATGTTGCCGGGGACGATTGAGCGCGTCGTGGTGCCTGCGCTCGAAGCGGCGTCGGGCAAGCGCGCGGGGCGGGATTTCGGCGTCTGCATCAACCCGGAGTTTTTGCGCGAGGGCACTTCGCTCAAAGATTTCTACGCGCCGCCTTTTACATTGATTGGCGCGGACGACGCGAACGTTGCCGAGACAGTCAAGGGTCTCTACGCGGGAATTGACGCGCCGCTCTACGTGACGAGCACGAAATCCGCCGAGATGGTCAAGTATGCGTGCAACTGTTTCCACGCGCTGAAAGTCTCTTTCGCCAACGAGATCGGAAACATCTGCGCGGGGCTCGGCATTGACAGCCACGAAGTAATGAACGTCTTCTGCCAGGACACGAAGCTCAATTTGTCGCCCTACTATCTCAAGCCCGGCTTCGCCTTCGGTGGATCGTGCCTGCCGAAAGATTTGCGCGCCATCGCTTACAAGGCGAAGGAACTTGATTTGGAAGTGCCCGTGCTCTCCTCGATCTTGCAGAGCAACCGGCGGCAGATCGAACGCGCCGTCGAGATGATCGTGGCGACGGGGCGCAAACGCATCGGCGTGCTCGGTTTCAGTTTCAAGGCGGGCACGGACGACCTGCGCGAATCGCCGATGGTCACTTTGATCGAGACGCTCATCGGCAAGGGCATGCAACTGGCGATCTACGACCGCGACGTTTCGCTCGCACGCCTGTTCGGCGCGAACAAGGATTACATCGAACGCGAGATTCCGCACATCTCGCAACTGATGTGCGCGAGCATCACAGAGGTGTTAGAGAAGGCGGACGTGCTCGTCATCGGCAACAAGGCCGCAGAGTTTCGTGAAATCGAAGGGCGTCTGCGTGATGATCAAACGGTCATTGATCTCGTGCGCCTCTTCGACGGGCGCGTGAGCGGCGAGAACTATCAGGGCATTTGCTGGTAGAGGTCAGAGTAAGCGGTGAGCCGACAGGTGTTGATTGAAGATGAAGCGCGCGGGAAGAGTTGTGCGTGTGCTGTTGCTGGTCGCCGCGCTCTGGTCGGTGGCGGCGTGGGGCGCGGCGCGTTGGCTCAAGGTGGAGTCGGGGTTGGCGCGTGCGGATGCGCTGGTCGTGCTCGGCGGGTCGGGCGCCTATGTCGAGCGCACGCACAGAGCCGCCGAACTCTGGCGCGCCGGACGCGCCCCGAAGATCATCCTGACGAACGATTATCAGGTCAGCGGTTGGTCTGTGGCCGAGCAGCGCAATCCGCTCTTTGTCGAACGCGCGTTCGCCGAGTTGCGCGCGGCGGGCGTGCCGCCGGAGAAGATCGAGGTGTTGCCTGCGCCCGCGACGGGCACCTACACGGAAGCCTCCCTGTTGCGCGCGTATGCGACGGAGCGCAACGTGCGCTCGCTGTTGTTCGTGACTTCGGCTTACCATTCGCGGCGCGCTTTGTGGACGGTGCGTCGCGTCTTCGCGGGAAGCAACGTCGAGGTCGGGCTTGACGCATCGGCGCACGACGCGCGCACGCCGCGCCCCTTGAGCTGGTGGCTGCACGCCGAAGGGTGGAGTCTGGTGGCGTTGGAATATCCGAAACTCGTTTACTACCGCTGGCAGTATCGCTAGGGCGAGTTACGCGCGGGCGTGGAGATTGATGCGAAACTTTTCGGAGCGAAAACGAGCATGGAGAAGCTGGCGGCGGGCGGCGATGTTCGCGCCGCTCCTGCTGTCGCTCGTCGCGTGCCTCGCGTGCGTTTTCGCGCAGCAGGAGCCGCGCACCTCCGCGCCGCAAGTGCGGCCACGCCGCGTCGCTCCCGCGTCGAGCGGCAACACAACGACGATCAGGGCGGGCGGCAATTTGCAACAGGCGCTCGACAGAGCGCAGCCCGGCGACACGCTCCTGCTCGAAGCGGGCGCCTCTTTCACAGGGTCGTTCACGCTACCCTACAAGACGAGCACAAACGCGGACTGGATCACTATCCGCACCTCCACGCCCGACGCGCTCCTGCCCGCAGGCACACGCATCACGCCCGCGCACGCGCACCTCTTGCCGAAACTGCTCTCGCCCGGCGGCAACGCCCCCGCTTTGCGAACGGCTGCGGGCGCGCATCATTATCGTCTCGTCGGTCTGGAGATCGCGCCCGCGAGCGCCTCGGCGGAGATCACGAATCTGGTCACGCTCGGCGATGGCTCGGAGGCGCAGAATAA
>DASQDV010000737.1:0-5593 GCA_035633995.1 Pyrinomonadaceae bacterium
CTACGGCGGCGGTGGCGAAGGTTTTTCAGCTACGATCAATCGCAAACACCTATAGAGCCTCCGCCTTCAAGCCGGTAGCGAAATTTACTTGGACGCCGCCGCGCTCTTCTTTCGCTGGTTCTGGACGACGCCGGAGTCAACCGTCTCGCCCGCGCGCGAGATGACCTGAAAGTGCATCTGGTCTCCGGCAACTTCGATGAGCATGAAGGAGAGGTCGCTGTCGAACGCCTTCTCCGTCAGCGGCGAACCACTCTTCACGTCGCCCGGCCTGAGTTTGCCGCCCGCGCCGGAGATGAAATAGTAGATGCCCTTCTGCGGTTTGATGCGTTCGTAAAAGTGTTCGTGCCCGTTGAAGGCCGCGTTGACGCCGTACTTCAGGAAGAGCGGCTCGATGATCTCGCGCAAGCCAGAAGACGAGCCGTGCTTGCCGCCCGACGAATACGGCGGGTGGTGGAAGAAAGCGAGCTTCCATTCCGAAGTGTCTTTCGCCAGTTCGTCTTCCAGCCACTTCAACTGCCGCTTGTCCATGTAATTGCTGTTCAGCGCGTAGAAGGCGACGTTGCCGCGCGTGAAGCGGTAATACTCTTCGCCGTTCATGTTGAAGTTCTCGTAGAAGCGTTGATTCGACTTGTCGTGATTGCCGAGCGAGGCGTAGAACTTGACCTGTTCGTTGAGCAGGCGCTTGTACACGTCCTCGAATTTCGTCTTGAAGTCCTGGGGCTTCTCCCCGCCGTACATGTTGTCGCCCGTCATCAGCGCGAACTCGAACGGGAACGCCTCCCTGTAGCGGAGCATCACGTCTGCCAACTGCCATTGTTCCTTCGCGCCCGTGCCCGTGTCGCCGACGACCATGAAACGCACCGAGCCGTCCTTGACCGGCAGCGTGAGCCTGACCGGCGAGACGGTCGGAGAGGCGGACGCCGCGACGCGCGTTCCCTGCGCACGGTCGGTCGCAGCATTTTGCCCGTGCGCGTTCTGATTGATGAAGCCGCCGCAGACGATGACGGCGGCGATGACGACGATTGAGTTAATAGTTCGTTTCATTATCTCCCCCTCGCGCACGCGCTTACGGCAGCGCGTTGAGCATGAAATCAACGATGAGATTATTTTCCCGGTCAACCAGCAGCATGTTGCGGTTGACGAAACGATACCGCACCTGCTTCGGCAACTGCGGCAGTTTCAAAAGCAGCGTGGGCGGCATCTCGACCATTTCTTTGGTCTCCGGGTAAGCGTTGTTGACGCGCAGCGGCACGCCCTTCGTGTCCGCTTCCAAGACCGACTCGCGCAACTCTTTCCGCTCCGTCCCCTTGAACTCTTCCTTGATCGTCGCGCGGATGTAGGCGACGATGTCGGGCGTGAACATCTCGCCGCGTTTCGCCTTCATGCGCGCCGCGCGCACGCGCCGCTCGAACTCCTTCTCGTGCGCCGCGATCTGTTCGGGCGTGCTCTCCTTCGGAAGTTTGGGCATCTTCTCTTCGATGTCCTCGCGCATCTTCGCGTAAGCCTTCACGCGCGCCTCAAAAGCCGCGACCGCAGCCCTGTCTTTAACCGACAGGACATTCTCCGCAGCGACGGCTTTTTGCTGTCCGGCTGTGGTCTGCGCGAACGCCGGAACCGGCGCGAGCGCCAGCGCGAGCATCAAGCTCAAACACGGCGCGGAATTGTTCAAATATTTCATTTTTTGTTTCATTTGTACCTTAATTAAAGAGCAAACTTGATGCCAGCGAAAACTATTTCGCCGCACCCCCGGCGCGAAGCGGCAGAGACGCCGCAACTTCAACGGATATGTTTGCGAAGAATAAGGATTTAGAGTCCGCGCGGCACGCGCGCGGCGCACGTTACCGGAACCCTGCGACGGGCATGCGCGTGTGTTAAACGTGACTTTGGAGCCAGTCAGAGGTGAGACACTTTGAGGCGTTCTTGTCTTATGTTGATACAAGACGGCGCGCGTGCCGGTGCGGCTACGCTTTTCGTGCGCGGGCGTCGGGCGAGAGGTGTTCGTTGATGAAAGAGGCCGCTTGCAGGAGCGCCCTGCGCGCTTCGGGCACGAGGCCGTCGAGCATCTGCCAGCAGTGTGCAACGTCTTCGTAAATTTCCAGACGGCTCGCGCCGCCCGCCGCCTGAATTTTGTCGTGGACGCGCCGCGCGTCGTCCAGCAGCAACTCGGTCGAGCCGACCTGCAAAAGCAGCGGCGGCAAATCCCGCAGGTCTGCGAAAACGGGCGAGGCATACGAATCTCGCGGCGACGCGCCCGCGAGGTAGACGGAAGCAAATTCGTCTATGTTGTCCGGTCGAAACATCACGCAGCGACCGTCGTTTTGGAGACGCGACTCGCCTGTGCCCGCCAGGTCAGTCCAGGGCGAGAAGCAGACGGCGCACGCCGGGACGGGCAGCCCGGCGTCGCGCACGCGCAGGAGACACCCGAGCACGAGTCCCCCGCCGGCTGAATCCCCGGCAAAAGCGATTTGGCCTGCCGCCGTGCCCTCTTCGAGCAGCCAACGATAGGCTGCGACCGCATCGTCGAGCGCCGCCGGAAAGGGATGTTCGGGGGCGAGCCGGTAGTCGAGGCTGAAGACGCGCCGGCGTGCGAGACGCGCGAGCGCCGCCGTGATGGGACGGTGCGTTGCGGCGGAGCAGGAGACGTAGCCGCCGCCGTGTATGTAGAGGATCACCCCGCCGCCGCTCCTGCCGCCGTCGTCTTCTTCCGCTCGCGCGGGCGCGACCCACTCGCCGCGCACCGTGCCGTCGTGAACTGTTTGAACGTTCAAGCCGCGAGTCCGCAGCCACCCGAACGGCGTCGGCGTGCCGAAGAGGCGACGCGCGCGACGCACGACCGCGCGTTCATCCCCCCAACGACTTCGGCGGACGAGCATCCGCACGCTCGCGTTCAGGCAACGCGCCTGCCAGCTCGGTTTCGCCGTTTGAGAAAACTCCTTGTCCATCACGCGTCTCTATACTTCAACGGAGAACCGGAAAGCAATCGGGGCGCGCAAATTTTATCAACCTCTGGCGCGCGCCGCCTCGTTGCGTTTACAATGCGCCAAACGCTTCGGGCTGCCGTGAAACTTCCTGCAACGACTTGCCAAAGGCGGCGAGATGCTCGAACCCGACCGTTGCCGAACCAACCTTCAAACGTGCGAGGAGATTCTATGAACTCGACAAAATCCATCACCGCCCGCGTCATACTTTTCGCCTGCGCCTGCTTGGTCGTCGCTTCGCCCGCCGCGCTCGTCGCGCAGGAGAAGTTCGACGTGAAGGCCAATTACGAGAAGCGCGAGTTTCGCATCCCCATGCGCGACGGCGTCCACCTGTTCACTTCCGTCTACATGCCTAAGGACACCTCGCGCAAGTACCCGATCATGTTCAGCCGCACGCCCTACACCGTCTCGCCCTACGGCGAAGACAAGTACAAGGGGCTGCTCGGCCCCTCCGAACACTTCATGCGCGACGGCTACATCTTCGTCTATCAGGACGTGCGCGGGAAGTTCATGTCCGAGGGCGAGTATGTCAACGTCCGCCCGCACAAGCCGCAGAAGGCGGGCGCGACCGACATAGACGAGAGCACAGACACTTACGACTCCATCGAGTGGCTCATCAAAAACATCCCGAATCACAACGGGCGCGTAGGCATGTGGGGCATCTCCTATCCCGGCTTCTACACTTCGATGGGACTGATCGACGCGCACCCGGCGCTCAAGGCCGGTTCGCCGCAAGCGCCCATTGCCGACTGGTTCATCGGCGACGACTGGCACCACAACGGGACGACCTTCATCGCGCACACTTTGGGCTTTTTCGCCTCCTTCGGCCTGCCCCGCCCGAAGCCGACGACCGAATGGGCGGAACCCGTCTTCAAACCCACCACAGCCGACGGCTACAAGTTCTTCCTCGAAACGGGATCGCTCGCTAACGTCAACGAAAAATATTACAAAGGTCAAATCGGCTTCTGGAACGAAATGCTGGCGCACCCGAACTACGACGCCTACTGGAAGGCGCGCAACGTCCCGCAGCACCTAAAGGGCATCCGTCCCGCAGTGATGACCGTCGGCGGCTGGTTCGACGCCGAAGACCTCTACGGCGCGCTCAAAACCTACGAGGCGATTGAGAAGAAAAATCCGGGCATCTACAACACGCTCGTCATGGGTCCCTGGCTGCACGGCGGCTGGGCGGGCATGGAGGGCGACACGCTCGGCGACATCAACTTCGGCGAGAAGACCGGAGTTTTCTACCGCGAGAAGATCGAGTTTCCGTTCTTCCAGTGCGTGCTGAAAGACAGGTGCGACGAGAAGCTGCCGGAGGCTTACATCTTCGAAACCGGCTCGAACCGCTGGCGCAAGTTCGACAGTTGGCCGCCGAAGAACGCGAGAGAGATGTCGCTCTACCTCGACGCGAAGGGCAAGCTCTCCTTCAACCCCGCCACCGGCGCCGCGCTCGCCTTCGACGAATACGTGAGCGACCCGGCGCGACCCGTGCCGCACATCAACCGCATCGCGCTCGGCATGACAGGCGACTACATGATTCAGGATCAGCGTTTCGCCTCGCGCCGCCCCGACGTGCTCGTCTATCAAACCGAACCGCTCACAGAGGACATCACGCTCGCAGGGCCGGTCGCCGCCAATCTCACGGTTTCGACGACGGGCACGGATTCCGACTTCGTCGTCAAACTCATAGACGTGTTTCCCGACAACACGCCCGACCCCGACCCGAACCCCAAGCAGTTGCGCATGGGCGGCTACCAGATGCTCGTGCGCGGCGAACCGATGCGTGCGCGCTTCCGTAACAGTTGGGAGCGACCCGAAGCGATGGTGCCGAATCAGGCGACGAAAGTGGAGTTCGTAATGCCCGACACGAGCCACACCTTCCGCAAAGGCCACCGCATCATGGTGCAGATTCAGAGCAGTTGGTTTCCGCTCGTTGACCGCAACCCGCAGAAGTTCGTCAACATCTACGAGGCGCGCGAATCGGACTTCCAGAAGGCCACGCAGCGCATCTACCGCGCGGGTCGTCTAGGCTCGCATTTGAAGCTGTGGGTGCTGCCGTAAGAGGAAAACGATGAAGAGGAACGATGAATAAAACGATGAAGGAGGAATGCGGAACGATGAACTAAAAGGCAGAAAACAGAATTCAGAATAGAGGAGTCAGAAGGAGAGCTAAGAGATGGTTAATTCTGACCCCTGTGTTCTGAGTTCTGTTTTCTACTTCATCGTTCCGCCTTCCTCCTTCATCGTTTTTCTACCAGGGCACGCAGACGCAGTTGCGGCAGTTCGGCAGCAGGCGATAGAGGACTTCGTAGGCGACCGTGTAGGCTTCGGGCGCAGACAGCAGCGGGTCATCTGCGGCGGCCTGCGCGCCCACCAGTTCCGTGACGCGCGGCGCGACCCGCACGTACCAGTACTTGTTCGCGCAAAAAGAGTTTCCGCCCTCGTCCCTGACCGCCGACAACTCAAGCTGCAACGCGGCGAGCGCCGGTTCGCGCTCCGCGAGCAACTCCCAAGTGACGACGGGCGCGAGGTAGCTTACTGCCCCCGCGGAAGCTGTACGCGGCGCGGCGCGATCTGATCGCGCACGGGAACCGTTGGAACCTCCGCCCGCCCCG
>DASQDV010000738.1:0-2715 GCA_035633995.1 Pyrinomonadaceae bacterium
GGTCGCTCTGGGGCACGCGAACCGGCGAGCCTTACCTGCGCGGAGTCCGCGACGAATACTGCAACGCCATGCCGCACACCCGCTGGACGGACGCGATCCCCGCCGGACGCCTTGCGACAGCCCTGCACGCGGACGAGCGCACCGATGTCGGCGCGCGTGTCGATGCGCTCCGCGTCGTCAAACGCGATGCGACGGGACGCGCCGAGCAAATTGCGATTACGGGGGCGCGGCGGCGCGTCGTGGTGCGCGGTTGGGATTTCAAGATCGTCGTCGGTCGCACGCTCGGTTGGAGCGTGCTCAAGAGTTCGCGTTTCGATGTCGTGCGCGCGGGCGACAAATTTCTGTTTCGCGGAAGCGGCTTCGGGCACGGGCTCGGCCTCTGCCAATCGGGCGCGCACGTGATGGCCGCGCGCGGCTCGTCCTACCGGCAGATTCTCGCTTACTACTTCCCCGCCACAAGCGTCGGCAGCGCGAGCGCGGCGCAGTCGAAGCACGCGGCGCAGTCAAACACTCAAGCCCGCAGCACGCCGCCCGTGTTGCATGAAAAAGGCGCTGCTCGAAACACCGACACCCGCGCCGCCTCTTCAGCCCGCGCCGACTTTGTTCAAGCCGACTTCGCGCACGCACGTTTCACTCACGCCGTTTCCACACCCGCCGATTCCACATCCGCCCACGCCGTTTATTCTCAAGTCAACTTCGCGCACGCCGGCGTCGCACGCGGCAATGTCGCCGCGTCATCATCGCCTGCACGGGCGCGTCTCACTTTGTCGAGCGAAAATTTTCGCGTGAGTTACCCGGCGCGGGGGGCGTCTGCTTCGCGGCGCGAGGTGGAAAGCGCGCTCGCCGCGCTTGAAGCAGCGCGTTCGGACGTGCGCGCGCGCCTGTCTGCCGCGTCGCTGGCAAGCCCCGCGCTCGGCGTGCTGGAGGCGTTCGTGCACGAGACGACGGGCGACTTCACGGGCGCGACGGGCAAGCCCGCGTGGGTCGCCGCCGTGACGAACGGTCGTCGCATCGAACTGCAACCGCTCACGACGCTCGACAAACGCGGCGTGCTCGCGACGACGCTCCGCCACGAATACGCGCATGCCGTCATCAACGCGCTCGCGCGCGGGCGCGCGCCGCTCTGGCTCTCCGAAGGACTCGCCGCGCACGTCGCGGGCGAGGGTGCGCGGCTCACGCGCTCCGTCCCGCAGCAGAAAGTGTCGCTCGAAGAGTTGGAGCGGAAACTGGCCGCGCCCGCTTCAGCCGCAGAGATGCGCGCGCTCTATGCCGCCGCCTTCCGCGAAGTGAACGCCCTTATTCGCGCGGAAGGTGAAGCGAACGTCTGGCGTCGCGTCGCGCGCTAGAAGTCGAGCCGGTGCGGGGTTGAATGCGGTCGCCCGGTTGCTCAAAACGCGCCCGCACCTGTAACATCTCCGGGCTTTGAGTTACGCCATCGAACAAGACCGCGAGGCCGCAGCTACAACCGCGTCGCCTCTCGACCACGAACTGACGCCACACTTCCCCGCGCTCGCCGAATTTCATTCGACAAAGACGCTCGCCGCCTCGTCTCTCTACCGGGAACTGCGCCCGGAGATCGAGCGCGTGCTCGGCGCAATCGTGCAGGAAGATTTCACGGAAGCGGAAGCGTGCGCATCGTCAGTTGGTGTGCCCGTCGTCCGCGCGACCGCCTGGAACATCGAGCGCGGCAAACGCCTGCCGAGCATCATCCGCGTGCTGCAAAGTCATGCGGTGCTCAGCGCGAGCGACGTGCTGCTGCTCACCGAGTTGGACTACGGCATGGCGCGCACGAACGATGCTCACGTCGCGCGCGAGATCGCGCAGTCGTTAGGGATGAATTATGCCTTCGCGCCCTGCTACCTCGCGCTGAACAAGGGGAGCGGCATCGAGGCCGACGCGGAGGGCGAGAACACGCGCGGGCTACACGGCAACGCGCTCCTGTCGCGCCACCCGATCCGGCGCGCGCACGCCGTCGCTCTGCCGAACGGCAAGGACAAGATGGAGGGTAAAGAGAAGCGTCTCGGACAGCAGCGCGCCGTCGTCGCGGACATCGCGCATCCGGCGGGCGAGTTTCGCGCCGTCAGCCTGCACCTCGACGCGCATTCGACGCAGCGGCATCGCTACAGGCAGATGCGCCTCGTGCTCGATCATCTCGAACACCTTGAGCCGCGCCTGCCCACACTCATCGGCGGCGATTGGAACACATCCACCTACAATTCGCGCCGCGCCGCCTATTCCATCCTCGGCTACGTGCGGCGCGTGGCGATGGGCGTTGAGAACGTCGTCAAAAATCATTACCCGTATCCCGAACGCTGGTTCGAGCGCAAACTGTTTCGCGAGTTGGAGCGGCGCGGCTACCGCTACCGCGAGTTGAACGCGCTCGGCGTCTGCACGCTGCATTACGACGTGAGCGACGCGACGGTCAATACGAACATGGGCGACTGGATTCCGCAGTGGTGCTTCTGGTTCATCAACTGGGCGCTCAAAAAACACGGAGGCCGCTGCTCGCTCAAGCTCGACTGGTTCGCGGGGAAAGAGATCGAGATCGCCGCAGGCACGCGCCCGCAGGTCGTCGGCGACCTGCGCGACGCGGAAGGCGTGCTCTCGGATCACGATGCGATTGTGTTGGACTTTCGGCTTGAGAGTTGAACCTGTAATTCTCCGGAGACAAGAGAGTCAGCGCGAGGGAATGCCTAACACATCGCCTTTAGACGC
>DASQDV010000739.1:0-9133 GCA_035633995.1 Pyrinomonadaceae bacterium
GGCGACGGGGGCGACCAACTCGAAGTCGTGTTCGGGGGCGAGCGGCGCGAGGCCGCGCGCGAGTTCAAAAGTGTAATGGCCGATGCCGGTCTTCGGCGTCGCCAGCGGAATCCCGTCAATTGCGATACGCATGCTGCAAACGATACCCGACGCCCGCGCACCGGGACGGCGCTCCATGCGCCGCCTGTGACGGACGACTCTTGTTGTTCAGGCTGTTACTTGCCGCGCGATTATAGCCGCTCGCCACCCGCATAAAAACAGGAAGGGCACGCGGCCTGCCAGTTTCCCTGCGGGGAAGACTGAGAGGCGGCGTGCCCGTCTGTGCGATTTCGGCGCGACGGTGCGACGGCGCGCTTACCTGATGCGTATGCGCGGCGCGGTCGCGGCGGGGCGACTCGTGAACGCGACGCCGCCGACGTTGGCCGTGACGACGAGCGGTTGATCGCCGAGCCCTGCGAGGTCGGGGCGCAGTTGCACGTTCAATTGATTGATGCCGGGCATGTCCGTCGGCGTGTTGCTCAGAATCTCCGTCGTCCCGGTCAGATTCCTGTCGCCGATCATGACCGTGATGCTGGCGAGCGGCACGCCCCGGATGCCCGTCATGAAGATGGCGAGGACGGTGGGCTTCGACGCGCCCGACATGTCGTTCGACGTGACGGGAAAGCCTTCGGGCGGCTCGGCCATCGCAGTGCCGTTGGTGACGTTAAAGACTAAGGCGCGCGTGGGCGCGTCCGTCCTCGTAAAGATGTCGGGCTGCGCGGTGACGATCTGTAGCGCGCTGCGAATCGTCCTGACCGTGCCGCCTGTGTTGACGTTGATGACGACCGGGTAAGTGCTCGTGCCCGTCTGCGCGGCGAGTCCGGGCGGGACGACGAATTGAATCTCCGTCGGGCTGACAAAATACAGTCCGGCGGCGAAGTTATTGATCGAGAGCGAGACGCCCGCGAGTTCGGCGGGCAGCGACGGCCGGTGGCGCGATTCGGAGGAAGTTTCGCAAACCGCCAGCGGCTCGCAGACGCGCACGCTCGACGCGCCGAACCTCACCGCGCCTGCGGCCTGCGGCGCGCGCACGATGCCGATCATGCCGGGCGCGAGCCCGTTGATGGGCTGTGCGGCGGGTGCAGGCGAAGGCGTCGGCGTGGGCGAGGCCGCAGGCGTCACCACCTCGCGCAGCGACGCGCCGGAGAAAAACGAGAGCGCGCTCGACGAGGCGGGCGTGTTCGTCGCCCCTGCGGCGAGCGGCACGACGAGGTAAAACGCTTCAGCCGAGAGGTCTGTGTTGCCGCCCCCGGCTTCGGCGTCGAAACTCAGGGCAATCCGCTCGATGGTATTGCTGGGGTAAGCCTGTACGAGCGGCGAGAAGCTGTTCGGGAGGTTCGTCAGGCGCGAGAAAGTTTGCGCGGTGCTCGACGAGGCCGGGACGGGCACGGTGAAAATCTGTTTGAAGCGCGCAGGGTTCAGACCGGTCGCGTCGGAGGGCGCAACGCGCGTGCCTGACGGCGTGAAGTTGAGCGCGGAAGTGTAGACGAGTTGGCTGCTGTCGCCCGTGAAGCTGGGGAAGCGCAGCACGTCTTCCTCTTCGTCGGCGACCGAGCCGCGCGGCCCGATCTGAATGAAAGTGTCGGTCGCAATCACGTAGACGAACAGGCCGCGCACGTCCTGATTCGTCGTGGAGTCGCCCTTCGGATCGGTGGCGACCGTCTCGAAGGCGACGAGCCTGCCGTCGCGGCTGAGGCGCGGCCCCGGGTTGAGCAGGTTGATGAGTTGACCGAGGTTTGCGCGGCGCGTGCGCGTCGCCTGCGTCAGGCCGGTGGCCGCCGCGCCGTTGAAATTGGCGACGAAGACTTCGGCGTTGCCGTCCGCGTTGTTGGTGGCGAGGGTCGCGTCGTTTATGTCGCGCATGACGACCGCGTTCGAGATGAAGGCGACGACGGAGCGCGGGTCTTCCGCGCCGTTGTCCGAAGCGGTGTCGCCGGAAATGCTCGGGTTGTCGTTGAAGATGAAAGCGCCGCTGGTGTTCGTCACCTGCGCGAAATTGCCTGTGGCGGCGAGCGTGTCGGCGTTGGATGTCCTGTTCCAGACGAAGATTTCGGGATTGGCGTCGGCATTCTTCGCCGCCAGATTGCGCGTCGAGGTGAAGACGATGCGCGAGGCGCGGTCGTTGACCTGCGCCGAGCGGTTATCGTCTGCGACTTGCGGCGAGCGCGTGGCCGTCCCGGCCTGCGGCAGGATGCTGGCGGGCGTGTCGGTGATGCGCGTGAAGCTGTTGCGGCGCAGGTCTATGAAGGCGGCGGTGCCGCTGCGCAGGTCGGCGGCGGGCGCGTCGGGGATGCGGTAGAGGAAAATCTCCTGATTGCCGTCGGCCTTGAGCGCGGCCTTGTTGGCGTCGCCGTCGAAACTGAACGGCGTGTTGGCGTTTGAACTGAAGACGATCCAGCGCCCGTCGCGGCTGATGACGGGGCGGTTGCTGCTCACCTGGACATCGGTGTTGCTGAAATCGGGTATGCCCGCCGCGTTGAGGGTAAACGCGGGCTTGGTCGCATCAACGCGTGCGACGGTCGTGCTGGTGATCTGAAAGATGCGCCGCTGCGCGTAATCGTAGAGGAAGATTTCGCGGTTGCCGTCGGAGTTGTTGAGGGTTCGGGTGGTTTCGCCCGGATAGAGAGTTGCCAGATCGCCCGTCGATTCAAAGACGACGAAGCGCCCGTCGCCGCTGATGCCGCCGACGTAAGAGTTGGTGGTCGAAGCGGTGATTTGCGTGAAGAACGGATCGGGGGTCGGCGTCTGCGCGACGGCCAGCCCCGCCGACAGGCAGACGAGCATGAAAGCAATCAAAGACAGGCGAAAAGCGTTTTTCACTGGAAAATCTCCAAATGAGGCCGAAACAGGATTAGCAATGTGCATGAAATATCTTTTAAGACCGCCGCGCGCCCGGCAGCCGACAAATGCGTGCCGCGAGAGGCGAACGGGAACGGGCATTCTAAGCGCAACGCGCGGGTTAGAGCAAGTTAGGCGACCGCTGCTCTGATGAGCGGGCGGAGGCTTCCAGTTGGCCGGAGAGCTTTTCTACGCACGGCAGACGCGCCTCGGGACAGTACTCGCGCGCGTAGGCCGGGAAGCAATTTCCCGGCCTACACGCCGTTTGATAAATCGGAACGCGCGCGGCGGCGCGAGCTACTGCGTCTGCCCGAAGCGCAGTTGATACTCCTGCGAGTTGGCAAAACCCCTGACCATCGTGCGGTCGTCGGTCGGGTTGGCTTGCAGGTAGTTCAACCAGGCGTTGAAGCCGCCCGCGTCCGGGTCGCGCCGCAGGTAGCCGAAGTACTGCATGGCGACGTAGGCGCGGTTGTATTCGAGCGCGAACACCTCGTCCGAGTCGGCAATGGCGCGCACCACTTGCGCACGCGTGAGCGTCCCGTTGCTCAACAAGGCGATCAGGCTGGCGCGTGTGAAAACCATCTTCGCGCCCCGGTCGGGGTTTTGCGGGTCGGGCGTCGTGATGGTTTGGAGCGCGTAGCTATTCATCATCGCGTTGACGAAGTCGGTCGAACTCTTGTTGTCGAAGGCAGCCTTGAAGGCCGGACGCTGCACCCAGTTGTTCGAGAACGCGCCTTTCTTCTGATAGACCTCGTCCTCCGTCTCGCCCGTGACGCTGCGCATGTCGGCGACGATTTCCGTGTAGAGCGGCAACCTGCCGAACGAGAGGCCGTAGAAGCGATAGACGAAGAAGCCTTTCAACTGGAACTCCGGCGACTTGAAGAACGACTTCGACACCGTCAGGCGGTCGCAGGTCGGGTTGTTGTTCACGTCCGGGCAGTTGTTCAAGACCGCCGACCAGGGTTCGCCCGGTTCCGGCTCGCGCGAGAGGAAATCCAGATACTGCTGGCGCACGAAGAAAGGGGTTCCGAAGACCGGATTCGGTGCGCCGGGCGCGTCGCCGTTGTCGCTGATGGTCAGCGTGGCGGTTCCCTGCGCGCCGAGTTGCGCATTAACGGGGTTGAGCAACCTGATCTGCAAAGTCTCCGGCTGCTCGACGTGCGCGTCGTCGATGAGCGGGATGGTGACGGTCTTCACCGTGTCGCCCGCCGTGAAGGTCACGGTCTCGATGGTGGTGGCGTAGTCGCAGCGCGCGTAGGCCGTGCCGTTGCTCGTGGCGCAGGACACGGACGCCGGATCGTCTACGGTGGTTAAGGCCACCGTGATCGTGCCCGAAGTGTTGCCCCCGCGCGTGACGGTGATGGTGGCGCGTCCGGCGCCCTCGCTGAATTGATAGCTCGGCGCACTGAACTGCAAGACGTTCGGCTCCGGGGGAGCGACGGCGAAGTTTGCGCCCGTTTGACTGCCGCTCAGGTTCGTGAACGTGCGACCCACCGGCGCAAACGCAAAGTCCGGTTTCGACGGTACGACGGTGTAGTTGCCTTCGGCGATGAGGTTGCCGAACGAGTAGTTGCCGTTCGCGTCGGTCGTCGTCGCGCCGGATTGTGTGCCGCTGAGTGTCACGGTCACGCCCGCGACGCCCGCGCCCGCGTCCGTGACGCTCCCGCTGATCGTGTAACGATTGGGCACGGCGACGAAGTTGGCGGTCTGGCTGCCGCCCAGACCGGAGAAGTTCTGCGCGGGCGGCGCGAAGGTGTAATTGGCTCTCGAAGGGGTGACGGTATAGTTGCCGCCGAGCAACACGTCGAAGGAATAATTACCGTTCGCGTCCGTCACAACCGTCCCCGTCTGCGAACCGCTCAGGGTGAGAGTCACACCGGCCAGCCCCGTTATGCCGTTGACAGCCACTTGCCCGCTGATTGACGGCGGGCGCACGGAGAAGGTGACGGTCTGCGCGTTCGTTAAATTGATCGACGGCGCGCCGGGCGTTCGCTCGAACGTGTGCGACGCGACGATGTACGCGTCCGGCTCGCCGCCCGAAATGCCGACGACGGGGAAGATGCCCGTGTTCGTGCCGTAGCGCATCTGGATGGTGCCGTCGCGCCGCAACTCGATCTCGAAATTGATGGGCGAGCCGGAACCGAACGTCACACCCTGCCAGCGGAAGACAAGGCGATTCGCGTCGGGTTGCGAGACATAGACGCCGCTGTCGGCGCGGCGAGTCCGTGTGAGGTCTATGTCGTCCCACAGCCCCGCGATCATCGTCTGTCCCTGCATGTCTTCGGCGGCGCTTCCGGCGTCGTTCGCGTCGCCGTCGTCGCGCGTCTGCGGCGAGGAGAAGTAGAGCGTGCCGTTGGTCGAAACCGTCATCTGCGTGCGGTTGACGCCGTAGAACGGGAAGTTGAAACCGGCGGGCAGCGTGTAATTCGTGTACTTGTCGTCAATATTACCGTTGAATGCGGCGAACAGGTTCGTGCCGCCGCTGGTGAGCGATTGCGCGGCGCTGAGCGCGACGGTGTAGGGGTCGCTGGCGGAGTTAGCGAGAACGGAGACGGCGACGGAGGTGGTGCTGCTGTTGCCCGCATTATCGTAGGCGCGCAGTTGGATCGTGCCGCTGAAGTTTCTGAAAGGCACGGTGACGGCGGCGCTTTGCAGCGTGCCTGCGGCGGCCGGGACGAGCGACACGGGCAGCATGACTCTGGCCTGCGTCGTCGGGTTGACGAAGAAGAAATCGTAATCGGCGGCCGTGCCCGCGTTGCCGTCATCGCCCGGCGCAGTCCATTCAAGCGTAATGCTGCGACCCGCCCGCGCGGCGACGCGCAGGTTGCCCGCCGTGCCGGGCGCGGTCGAGTCGTTCGCCAACGCGCTCTGGACGGCGTTGGCAACATTCAGGCGGCGACCCGTCGTGGTGATCCCGTTGAGCGCACTGATGCGGTCGCCCGTGTAGGCGATGACGCCGCGCAACTCCGACACGGAGATGCCGGGTTTGGCGGCGACGACGAGCGCGGCTGCGCCCGCAACGTGCGGCGCGGCCATCGAAGTGCCGCCGAAGAAGGAATAAGTGTTGTTCGGCGTGGTGCTCAGGATGCTCGAACCGGGCGCGCCGATGCTGACGAGGCGCGAGCTGAAATTGGAGAAACCGGAGCGTGTGTCGCCGCTGTTGGTCGAAGCGACGGCGATCACGTTCGGCGAGTCGTAGTTGGACGGGTAGTCGGGGAGGGAGAAATTGTCGTCGCCGACGCCGTCGCCGCCGCCGTTGCCTGCGGACACGACGAAGAGGATGCCCGCGTCGTTGAGTTCCTTGATCGCGGCGAGCGCGGAGAGCGACTTGCCCGATCCACCGTAGGAGTTATTCAGGACGCGCAGGTTGACGCCGCGCTGGCGCATCGAGAGCGCGTACTTGTAGCCGCGAATAATGTTCGCCGTGTTGCCGCCGTCAGGGCCGAGCACCTTGACCGACATGATGCTGACGCGCCAATTCACGCCCACGACACCGGTATTGTTGTTGCCGCGCGCGCCGATAGTTCCAGCGACGTGGGTGGCGTGATCGTCGCCGTCCTGATTATCAAAAACCGTATTGTTGCCGCAGATGGTTTCAATCGGAGTGTTGTCGCCGCAGGTGCTATAGTCCCAACCGTTAATGTCGTCAACGTAGCCGTTCTGGTCGTCGTCCACGCCGTTTCCGGCAACTTCACCGGGGTTCTTCCAGATGTTTTCCTGCAAGTCGGGGTGATTGATGTCAACGCCGCCGTCGAGCACGCCGACGACGACATCGTTGCTGCCCTGCGTCACATCCCACGCCGCCGGGGCGTTGATCTTTTGCAGGCCGTACATCCCACCCGTCGCGCCGATATTGCTACAGAGTTGAACGTTTGCGTAGCAGGGGTCGTTGGGCGTGGCGGTCGCGCGCCAGATGTAGTTCGGCTCGGCGTAGAGCACGTCGGGGCGGGCGGCGAGTTCCCTCACCGCTTCGAGCGTGCGCTCCGGCTCGACTCTGGCGAGGCGCAAGCCGCGCACGATGTCCGAGCCTTCAAAGCGCGCAAAAGTTACGATGCCGCCGCCGCCATCCTCCGCACGAAGCGAGGCGGGCGCGGCCTCCGCCGTCTTGGCCGCCGCGTCGGTGCGAAAACGCACGAGCACTTCGCCCGGAACGAACTCCGCGCCCTCGACGATGTTGGCCTGTCCTTTGGCTGCGGTCTGCGCAGATTTCCGGCGCGGCTGAACTTCTTCCCCCTGCCCCGCGCCGTGCGAGATGAAGGGGAGGCTCGCGGCGACCAGAAGCAGGCTTGTGACGAGAGCGAAACGGCGCACGCGGCGCAGACGAGTTGCCAGATTTCGGCCTAACGGGGAACGAAACATCTGTGGATTTCTCTCCTGGTATAAGAAAACGCGCCGCCTGAAGATGTTTAAGTACGCGCGCCCGGCGATTCGTCAAAGCCTGAAATGTTTAACTGAAGGGGGTTTGTCCGGCGAAAGCTCTGTTCAAGGAAATTGAACTCCCCTTCAGATGCCTTCCGACGGGTCAAAAGATGTACGCGCGCGCAATATTTTTCGGATGTGTCAGGGCTGTTTTCCGGCTGTTTTCGGGCTGAATGGGCGGCTGTTTTTAAGTTGAAGTGCGGCGCGGGCGCTAACGGAAGTTTTGCCCGATCTGTTCCGTGCCGAACGTGCCGATGCCGTTCAAGCGGAAACTGAAGACGACGCGGTTCTCTTTGCGCAGGCCGACGTTGAAAAACGTGTCTTGAATCGTCACGGCGCAGCAGTCCCAACTGTAGCCGAGCGTGAAAGTGGAACTGATGAGCGGTGAGTTTTTGCCCGGCCGGTTCTGGAAATCGAAGAACACGGACGCGCCGCCGAACAAGCCGCGCTCGCGGTTGCCGACGAACAAATAAGGGCTGTACTGCGAGCCGCGCAGCGTGCCCGCCTCTTTGCCGCGCGCGTCGGCAAACTGCCGGAGCGATGGCGCGAGCGAGATGGCGCGCGTGTAGTAGAAGGTCTGTATGATCTGCACGAGCGGGCGGTAGAGCGAGAAGTTGACGACGAGGTCGCGCACGCCGCCGCCCTGCACGTCCAGATTCGTGCGCACGTCCGCCGACAAATTCGGGTGCGGGCGATAACGCGCCTCGACGCTCAGAGGCGAGAAGCGGCGCGGCACGCCGCCGTAAGTGAAACCGGAAAACGTGTTGAGCGGATAGAACTGGTTGCGCCGCCCCGGAACGAGCGCGCCGCCGAACAGCGGATCGAAGAAATACTTGCCGCGCACGGTGATCGACAACACCTCTTCGGGACGAGTGGCGACGGGCGCGAGCGTCTGCTGCTGCGGCGGCTGGCCTGCGGCGGTTTCCGTCGCCGCGCCGTTTGCGCCATTCACTCCATTCACTCCATTGGCAGGGAGCGGCGTCTTCCCGCTGACGTTCTCGGTCGAATGGCGTTTGAAGAAGCGGTTGACGATGCCGTACTCGATCTCGTTCGTGTCGGCGATGGCATCGGTCGAATCAAAGCGGATGATGCGCGGAAAATTATTGACGCCGGTTATCTTCCGGTAGGTGACGTAAGGCTCGATGACGTGGCGGAAGCGCAGAGAGTTGTCGCCCCGGTAGAAGTTGCGCGCGAGCGCGGGCGGGCGCACGTCGAAACGCATCTCGGCGTAAGCGCGCGACACGTCGCGACCGAGCACGAGCCGCGTCAGCGGGTCAATCGAGTTCGAATAATAAGTGGCGCGCAAGCTGGCGGTCGTCGTCGCCGACCAGCCGCCGAAATAGAGCGGCACGGTGAACTGCGGGTTCACGTCGAGCCGCTGCACGACCGAAGGCGTGATCAAAGGGCTGCCGCCGTCCGTCTCGCGCACGAAGGTGGCGAGATCGTCAACCGTCTCCTTGCGGCTCACGCCTTCGAGCGCGCCGTCGAAAGAAAAATAGACAGGCCACTTCTCGAAGAAGCTCAGGGGCGAAGGCCGCTTCTGCACTTCGATGCTCGGCAGGTTGCGTATGCGTATGCGCGCGTTCGGCAGAGACGTGACCTGGTTGCGCGCGAGGAAGTTGAAACTGTAATCGCCCGCGTTCTTGTTGACGAAGACCTGCGAGCGTTCTTCGGGCGAGATGGCCTGCTGGATGTTGTCGGAGAAGACCTGCCGGAAGGCGAGGTTGGAAGTGATGTTGACATCGGCGGCGGCCAGAAATCCGTTCGGGAAATAGTGCACGCCTTCCATGTAGAAACTCGACCCGCCCTGATCCGGATTCTCCGGGCTCTCCTTCGG
>DASQDV010000740.1:0-5219 GCA_035633995.1 Pyrinomonadaceae bacterium
GAAGATTTGTCCGCCACCGATCTCGTCGGGCGCTTCCTGCTCGAAGGCGAGGAGACCGTCTGGCACGACGGGCCGCTCACGTCCGCCGTCAAGAGCGGCGCGATCTGTTATCTAGATGACGTGGTCGAAGCGCGCAAGGACACGGTCGTCATCATCCACCCCCTGACGGATCACCGCCGCCGCCTGCCCATCGAGAAACGCGGCACCATCCTCGACGCGGCGGACGACTTCATGCTCGTCGTCTCCTACAACCCCGGCTATCAATCGGTCTTGAAAGACCTCAAACAGTCCACGCGCCAGCGCATCGTCTCGCTCGAATTCGACTACCCGCCCGCCGAACTCGAAACCGAGATCGTCGCGCGCGAAGGCAGCGTGGATTTGCAGGCCGCGCGCGACCTCGTACAGATCGGCCACAAGGTCAGAAACCTGCGCGGGCACGGCCTTGAAGAAGGCGTCTCCACGCGCCTCCTGATCTACGCTGCCCAGCTCATCGCGCGCGGCATCGCCCCCGTCGCCGCCGCCGAAGTCGCCCTCGCCTCGCCCATCACCGACGACCGCGAACTCCAACGCAGCATCCGCGAGATCATCACGACCGTGATTTGAACCTACCGCCATGAACGAAGCATTAGCCGCACACTTTCTGGAGGACGCGCTCGCGGTCTTTCGCAAGTACAAGAAACTGGGCGAGGATGCGATGGCGCAACTCGATGACAAGGAATTTTTCGCGCTGATTGATGCGGAGTCGAATAGCGTCGCGGTCATCGTCAAACATCTGGCGGGCAATATGCGTTCGCGCTGGTCGGACTTTTTGACGGCGGACGGTGAGAAAGCGACGCGTGATCGGGATAGCGAGTTTGTCATCGCGCCGGGGACGACGCGCGAGGAGGTGCTCGAATGGTGGGAGGCGGGTTGGCGTTGTGTGTTCGAGGCGGTCGAGCCGTTGACGCCCGCAGACCTTGAGCGAACGGTGACGATTCGGGGCGAGCCGCACACGGTCGTCAAGGCGATCAACCGGCAGTTGACGCATTACGCGTATCACACGGGGCAGATCGTGTTTCTGGCGAAGCACCTCAGGTCTGGGGATTGGAAATCTCTGAGCATCGCGCGCGGCGGGTCGGAAGCCTTTAATCAATCTATGCGTCGAGGCGAAACGTCTTGAGCGGCGTCGTGGGCGGCGTGTGTCAGTTATCGTAGGATAGACAACGTATGGGCAAGCAGGAAGACGGCGACGAAGATGCGCGCGGAGGCGACGCGAAGGCGGCTGAGCCGGAGGAGACGGCTGATGGGCAGCCGCTTGAAGATGTGCTCGGCGAACATCTCGGCGGGGTGCGCAGCGCGAGCGAGCGACGCACGATTGCGGGGCTGGTGCGAGAGATCGGAAAACTCCCCGCCGACCGCGCGCGCGCCGCGCTTGAAGTGAGCGCCGGGCTGGCGAGTTTGAGTCTGCGCGTCGGCCTGGAATTTTTGCGCGCGGCGACGGGCGCGGCGCAGGTGTTGGAAGCGTCGGAGTTGCGCGAGTGGGGCGAGATGGGGCGGCGGCTGGCGATGGCCGACGTGGAGACGGGCGCAAACTTCTTTCAGGCGGGCGTCGCGGAACTGCTCGAAGTTCCCGCCGGTGCGCGCCCGCTGCTGTTTCAAGTCTGCGCGCGGCAGTTGCCGCTCTCGACTTCGATTGCGACGGAGACTTTTCGACGCGCGCCCGAACTCGCACGCGCCGTCGGCAATGAGTCTTTACTGATTGCGACCTATCAAGTCGCGCTTGAGATCGCGCGCCGCTCCGCACGCCACAGCGCGGATTTTCTCGCCGCATCGGTTGACGCCTTTGCACACCTCAAACAATTCGCCGTGCCCGAAGAGGATGGAGGCGAGCGCCGCGAGGTCGCGCGTGCGGCGCTCGGTCTCGCCGGTGTGTTCGCAGAGCGCGCGGGCGGCGTCGCCGCAGACGCGTGGGCGAGCCTTCCCGCCGCCCTCGCCGGTCTCGACGCGGAACAGGCGCTCACACTCTTTCGACACACGGAGACGTTTCTCGAACGCGGCGGCGCGGCGGCCTTGCACGTCCTCGTCGCAGGCGGCGAAGTGCTCCGGCTCGCGCCTCAGGTCTTCGCGGATTGGGCGGCGCTGCTCCACACGGTCGCCGCGCAGGGCAACGCCCCGCTCGTCTCGCTCGCGCGCCACAGCCCGCTTTTCTTCCGCGCGCTCCCCGCGCATGATGCGCGCACTGCGAACCGCAAGGCCGAACTCGCGCGCCGCGTCATCGCCGCCACGCGCACAGTGGCCGAGGTGGACGCCGAGGCTGCGATTTCATGTTTTCGTTCCGCGCCCGCCGCGCTGCGCGCAACTTCGGTCGAACAATTTGTACAGTGGGTGCAGGGCGGCCTCGCGCTCAAACGGACGGACGCGCGCGCGCGCCGCAGCTACTACGCGCTCGAAACCCGGCAGAGCAACGCTGCGCTTGCGGCGAGCGGCATTGCGGGTCTCTCGCTCGAAGCGGTTGCGCCGACGCTACGGCTCTACGTCGAAGGTCTGACGGGGCGCGCCGTCGAAGTCGCCTCGCTCGCCGCACTGCCGGACGAATCGCGCATCGGCGACGGGCGCACGATCCACCTGCCCGCAGCGGTCGCGGAGTTTGCCGACGACGAGCGCAATTTTCGTCTCTACAAAGTGCTCGCCGCGCACGCCGCAGGCCAGATCGAATTCGGCACGCACGCGCGCGCCGGAAGCGAGACTGACAGCGCGGGCGCAACGTTTCTGCGCGCCGCCTTCGCCTCAATCGCCGACGCTTACGCCGAGGAAAACGCCGACGCGCGCGACGCCTTCGCGCTCGACGGCTATATCAACGACCCCGCGCAGAGCGAACCCGCGCTCGCGCCCGAAGAAGAGGCGCGGCGCGCGCGCGCAGAGCGACGGCGGATGCCGAAGGATGCCGACTACCGAGCCGTGCTCGCGCTCTTCCCGATGCCCGTGCTTGCCGCGCGCATCTTCGGCACTTTGGAGAACGGTCGCATTGATCGTCGCCTGCGCCACGCTTATCGCGGACTCGCGCGCGATCTCGATCTCGTCCGCGCACACCTGCGCTCGCAGCGCCCGCGCATCGCCACTATCCCCATCACGCTTGTGCCCTTCGAGTTGTTGTTCCAGATAACCCTCTGCGGCGGCGCGCTCGACGACGCGCGCTCCTTCTACGGCCAGGTCGTCTCCGAACTCGAAACAATCGTCGCCGATTATTTGGACAACGCGGAGTCGTCGGTTGCAGACACGTTGATGGCGACGAGCCGCGTCTACACGCTCTTTCAATCCGTCACGCCGCAGCAGACAGAGCAGGAAGAACAGCAGGCCGAGACTACGGACGAGGGCGGGAGCGGCGCGGAATCGCAATTCGACAACTCGAACAAGCGCGAGCCGAACGACCCCGAAGCGCGACCGCAAAACGATGCGCCGCCCAACGACGCGCGCGAACTCTTCAACGCGTGGGCGAAGTCCGATTCCTCCGAGCAGGAGGCCGCCGAGCAACTCTTCGGCGCGGAGCGCTGGACGCAGTCGCAATCGCCCGAACAGGAGTTGGAGCCGGGTGAAGTGGCCTACAGTTACGACGAGTGGGATCGCGAACTCTCGGACACGCGCGTCAACTGGTGTCGCGTCGTGGAAAAGCGCGTCCGTCGCGGCGACCGCACGTTCGTCGAACTGACGCGCTCGCGTTATCGCGGCGTCATTTCTTCCATCAAGCACCAGTTTCAGATGATGCGTCCCGAAAGTTTGATCCGCATCAAGAACGAACTCGACGGCGACGACTACGATCTGGACGCCGTCATCAACTACGTCGCCGACCGCCGCGCCGACGGTCGCCAGTCCGAGAGGCTCTACACGAAGCGCCTGCGCCGCGAGCGCGACGTGGCCGTCTCGTTCCTGCTCGACCAGTCTTCCTCGACGGCGCGCACCATCGGCCGCCATCCCTTGCAGCCCTACACGCATCCCGGTCGGCGCATCATCGAGATCGAAAAGGAGGGACTCGTCCTGATGAGCGAAGCCCTCGAAGCCGTCGGCGACGCTTACGCCATCTACGGTTTCACGTCCGAGGGGCGGCGCAACGTGAAGTTTTACGTCGTCAAAGATTTCGACGAACGCCACTCGGAAGAGATCGAGCAGCGCATCGGCGGCATCAACTACCAGCACAACACGCGGCTCGGCGCTGCCGTGCGCCACGCCGCCGCGCGCCTGCGCACGCAGCAAGCGCGCACGCGCCTGCTCATCGTCCTCTCCGACGGGCGGCCTTACGATCACGACTACGGCGACGCGCGTTACGCGCGCGAAGACACGCGCGAGGCGCTCAGGCAGGCGCGCGTCTCCGGCATCACCCCTTTTTGCATCACCATTGACCGCGACTCCGAAGCCGAACTGCGCGACCTTTACGGCGAAGTCGGCTACACGATCATTGACGACGTGCTCAGTTTGCCGGAACGCATGCCCGCGATCTACCGGAGGCTCACGACGTGAGCGGGAGTTGGCGAAGGCGGCGAAAGAGGGATTTAATGCCCGCCCGCGCCCCCGCCGGTTCGCAGGCGTACAGAATAAAACTCCCCTTCGTTATATTTTCGCCAAACAGATTTAGTAAAAACGGGCAAACGATTGCGCGCAAGAATGGAGGATGCTCGCCATTCTTGTAATTGTAACTTTGAACCGCCGCGCCGCTTCGTCCGGCACACGCACGCCGGACGAACCGGACGGCGCGTGCGGCGAAATTCAAGACACCGGCTTAACACACAGGAGGGGACTATCAATGCGACGAACTTTGGCTCTACTGAGCTTAGCGGCTCTGGCGACCTTCGGGGCGGCTTGCGCCACCACCGACAACGCGAACATGGGTAATGCCAACAACATGAACTCCGGCAACATGAACGCCACCGGCACGACCAACGGAAACACCGGCGGCACGACCGGCGCCACGACCGGAGCCGGCACGACCGGCACAACCAGCACGGCTGACAACACCAACACCACGGGCGGCACGACCGGCGGCAATACCAACTCCGGCAACATGAACAACATGAATTCCGGCAACGCGAACCGGGGCAACGCGAACAACACCAACACCGGCAACGGCAACACGAACAGCGGCACGATGCGCGGCGGCAACACGAACACCGGCACGGGCGCAAACCGCAACACCCCCTAGTTTCGCGCGAGCGATTCGGGAGTTTCGGCATAAAGAAGCGCCGGGCGTC
>DASQDV010000741.1:0-4111 GCA_035633995.1 Pyrinomonadaceae bacterium
GCGGGCGACGTGGCCGATAATTTCCTCTTTTTCTGCTGGACGGACGAAGAGAAGCGCCGCCAGCGCGACCACACGGGGATGAGTTGCTTCATCATCGAACGCTCAATGCCCGGTTTCACCTCCGGCACGATTCACGGCAAGATGGGCATTCGCGCGGGCAACACCGGCTACTTCTCTTTGCAGGACGTGCGCGTGCCTGCGGAGAATCTAGTCGGCGAAGAAGGCGAGGGCTTCAAGATCGCCATGTTCGCTTTGGAGCAGGGGCGCTACACCGTCGCTTCGGGCGCGACCGGCATCATCCGCGCCTCGCGCGACGCCTCCATCGCCTACGCCAACCAGCGCGAGACGTTCGGCACGAAGATCGCCAACCACCAGCTCGTCAAACAGAAGATCGCCGAGATGGAGGCCGACTACCAGATGTCGCACCTGCTCTGGCTGCGCGCAGGCTATCTCAAGAACGAAGGCAAGCCGAACGCGAAGGAGACATCCCTGGCGAAGTGGCAGGCGACCGTCAGGAGCGAAAAGGCCGCTTCGATGGCGATTGAAGTGCACGGCGCGAACGGCTTCTCGAACGACTACCCTGTCGAGCGTTACCTGCGCAACTGCAAGGCCGCGATCATCTACGAGGGCACGCGCGACATACACACGCTCATGCAGGCCGACTGGGCTTTAGGTCTCAAGAAAGAGAAGGCCGCGCGTAAGACCTTGCCGCCCTACCGTCCGGCGGAAGCGCGCGAGGCCGTCGGGGCTGATTAAAGTCTGGAGAAACGAAAGCCGGACGCCCGCGAGTAAATGATACTCGCGGGCGTCTTTTATTGTTTAAGGTTGTATCGGGTGTTTCTCGCAAATCAAGGCGCTTTAACGAGAACCACATCCCATGCCCAGCGTCCGACTTGTGCGCCGTGGATGTCTCGCACCTTCGCGCGGTAGCGGAACTGATTGCCATACTTGTCAGTTCGTTTCGATTCCTTGTAGGCAATGCTTAACTCGGCAATTCCCAGTTCGGTCAAATCGTGCAACTCATTTGGCGCTGAGATGCCGTTATGATCGACGTCTTGCCAGAGACGCAAATTAGAAAAAATCGCGTCGCCGCCGTTAATCACACCATCGCCATTGCCGCCCTGTTCCGCTTTGTCAAACTCGGCGAGCGCGAGAAATCCGTTTGGCTCATCTGACGGCGGTTGTGCGCTGCGACCGCCGAACAACTCCGCGCCACCGTCCACCACTCCGTTACCGTTGCGGTCTAAGGTAAGCCAAGCGTCGTCCGAATTGGCGGCTGTCCACGCCACCTGATCAATAGAACCGTCTGCCGTCAGGTCGAATGTCACGCCGTCTATGGCGCTCGTCAGTTGAAATCCGTCGCCCGCAACGTCTATCAGAATCGGCGTACAGAAGGCGGTGGCGCAGGAACAGGCGCACAATTCCGGATTCCAATATTGGTCATAGTTGCAGGGAAACTGCTGTTCCCAGCAATACTGCGGCGTCGATGGCGACGTGGAAATATTCGCCGTACAGGTGCTGTCTCGTGTCGTTGAATTAAATTGCGTGTTAACCATAGCCACATCTGCGTTAGTAATGGTTCTGGTTTGCTGTATCTCACAACTGGCACCAGCCGAATTCATAATAGATGTACAACCATCTGAATTTTCAAGCCCGAGCGGATGACCTATTTCATGTTGCATGCGCCCGGATATTACGGTCGGGTCTAAATCTTTCGTGTACTGAGGAAGTGTCATAGTATAGGGAGGCCCGGTAGTCGTGATTTCTGCGCAGCTGCTTTGACCCAGCTCGCCCTTAACGATAATTATATCCGCATTGGAAGCATTCTGATCTAACTGAAAATAGTAGCCGGTTGTATTGTTATACTGGTCTCTAGCGCCGTTCCAGCCATTCATCGCCGCGACAACGCCATTATAAATTGTCGGATAAGTTTGGCCCGGCGAGCCGTCCCAGGTGCCGTCAATACGTACTTTAATAACTCGCCTTCCTGACCCGTCAGGGGCAGGACCGTGTCCGTTCATGGGAGTGACATTCCTATAGCACTGCGGGCACTCAGCGTAAACGGCATAGGTTAAAACGACCGATACAGATGCGAAAATGCATATTGTGAGAATTCGCCTGCTATTCATCTCTTTATTCCTGTTCAAGGGATGGATGTTTCTGTCTACTGCTTCTGAGAGATTTTTCCTTCAACAGACTCTCTAAGGCGATTTAGAGAATTTCCGAAGCGATTTTGCATACCGCGATTAATAGCGTGAGACTTCTTGATAATCGGCATCATGCTACCGTCATCATTAACGGAGAAAACGCCGGCTGGCCCGGCTCCTATTCCCGCCACGCCGGAGGGGTTCACAGAAAGAAGGAATAGATATTTTTTAGACTTTGAGAGCGGCGGAAAATCACTATCCATGGTGATGTTGACACCGTCAACTATCAATTCCCCGCCGGACCTTGTCACAAGCACCTCATCCGCGTTAAGTGGGAGCAATTCGCCGGGAGGCTCAGCAGAATCAAAACATGGGGAGCAGGAGGGAGCTTTACTCGGCAAAATAGTTTCGATAACTCTCAATTTGTACCAAGTAGAGATGCTATGGGGATGGGCAATGACGGCCTTTTCTTGGATAGGTTGGGCAACGACAAGGCTATAATGTGAAAGAGCCTCATCTAAATTTAGTCCGTCGCCAGCGTATTCAATATGTGATCTTGGCATTACAGCTTGTTGCTCACCTCTGGCCCTGGCTCGCTCTGCGTGCTGCTTAATCGTGCCGACTTCCCGTTGTGGGTCTGAACGTCGCTGCATTTTTACAGAGATTGTTAATACGGTCGCCACAGCCAGTAAACATAATGCTGCTAGTAGTAGCTTTTTCATATGCTTGACTTTCTCCTTTGTAACTGCTCTAAGGATTTCATACTATTGCATCACTGAATTATTTGAATTTATGAAGCCCCGGGCTGACAGGGTTGTGGACTTCTTTCGGGGGACGTGAGGTTAACGAAATTTCTGGAGGGCAACGCAGTTTGCTCGATATCGCGAACACTACACCCGCCTTAATTATCTGTCAAGAAAACTTCTCGACCTATTGCATAATTTCCGGCAATGTTCGGTCATCCGCAGTTTAATAAAATAGTGAGCCGTCAAGAGTCTATAAATTCCGCGCGCTCTCTGTTAGTATGGCGGCGCATTTCCAAAGTGGCTGAGCAACAAAAGCAGTAATTCACCGACTCGCCGCACATCATCATTTAAGATCGGGAGACAAAAAGAGGCATGGGCTACGAGATACAGACCGAGCATCTGTCGTTGGACTTCTTGCGCGTGTGCGAGGCGGCGGCCATCGAGGCGGCGCGCACGATGGGACAGGGCGACCGCAAGCATTCCGACCACGTCGCGGTCGAGGCGATGCGCGAGGTGATGGACACCGTGCCGATGGTTGGCCGGATCGTGATCGGCGAGGGCGAGCGCGACGAAGCCCCGATGCTCTACATCGGCGAGGAGGTGGGCGAAGGCGTCCGCGCCATCAGAGAGAAGGGCGCGGAGGCGTGCGAGGACGTGTACCCGCAGGTTGACATCGCCGTCGATCCGCTCGAAGGCACGAACCTGTGCGCGCTTGGCGCGAACAACGCCATCGCCGTGCTCGCCGCCTCCGAACGCGGCGGACTCCTCAACGCCCCCGACATCTACATGGACAAGATCGTCGTCGGCCCTTCGTCGCGCGGCCTCGTTGACATCAACGCGCCGGTCAAAGACAACCTCGCCGCGATTGCCAAAGGTCTGGGGCGCGACGTGGACGACCTGACCGTCATCGTGCTCGACCGCACGCGCCATAAGAAACTGATTCAGGAGGTGCGCGACGCGGGCGCACGCATCCGCCTCATCTCCGACGGCGATCTCTCGGCGGGCATTTCGGCGGCGGTCGCGGGCACGAACATCCACGCGCTGTTGGGCATCGGCGGCGCGCCCGAAGGCGTCATCACGGCGGCGGCGATGAAATGCCTGAACGGCGAGATACAGGCGCGGCTCGTGTACGACCCCGACCGCCTCGACGTTGACAAAAACAAAGTGCCGCCCGAAGCCGAAGTCGTCAGCCGTCTGAAAGAGATGGGCATAGACGAT
>DASQDV010000742.1:0-2617 GCA_035633995.1 Pyrinomonadaceae bacterium
CCTGCTACCGCAACACGACCGCCGCGCTGCGCTGGCCGTGCCGCTCGACCGAGCAACCCATTCCCAGTTTCCAGGGCTACGGCTACATTGCGGAGAAACTCGCGAGCAACAGCTACGTGGTCGTCTCCGTCAGCGCGAACGGCATCAACGCCTACGATAACAACATGACCGACCTCGGCATGCAGGCGCGCGCCGAACTCATCCAGCACCACCTCGGTCGCCTGAACACCTTCAACACGACGGGCGCCTCGCCCTTCGGCACGAAGTTCGTCGGCAAATTCAACCTCGCCAAAGTCGGCACGATGGGACACTCGCGCGGCGGCGAAGGCGTCGTCAAGCATTACGTCTATAACGCCTCGCTCGGCTCGCCCTACACCGTCCGCGCGGTGCTGCCGCTCGCGCCCGTGGACTTCAACCGCCCCGTCGTCAACAACGCCGCGCTCGAAGTCATCCTGCCCTATTGCGACGGCGACGTGAGCGATAATCAGGGCGTACACTTCTACGACGACGCGCGCTACAACGTCGCGGGCGACACCGGCGCCAAGCACACCGTGCAGGTGATGGGCGCGAATCACAACTTCTACAACACCGTCTGGACGCCGGGCATGTTCCCCGCCGGCACGGGCGACGACTGGACTTACGTGACGGGCGGCTCGACCGACGGCCACTGCGGCACGGGCACAGGCAACAAGCGCCTTACCGCCGCTCAGCAGCGCGGCACGGGCTTGGCTTATCTCTCGGCCTTCATGCGCGCCTACGTCGGCGGCGAGACGCAGTTCCTCCCGATCCTGACGGGCGCTGCGCCGCCTCCCGCATCTGCACAGACGACCAACCTGCACGTCTCCTATCACGCGCCCGACGCGGCCACGAAGCGCCGCGACGTGAATCGCCTGCTCACCGCGACCAACCTGACGACGAACACGCTGGGCGGCGCAACGACGCAAAGCGGACTCACCCCGCACGACCTGTGCGGCGGCGCGTCTCCGCAGCCGCAACACTGCCTGCCCTCGACGCAGTCCACCTCGCGGCAGCCGCATACGGTGCCCTCGGCGCGCGCGACGACTCTGCGCGGCCTGAGCCAACTGCGCACCGGCTGGGGCTCGTTCGGCTCGACCTACACGAACGACCTGCCCTTAGGCGCACGCGACGTGAGCGGCTTTCAGGCGCTACAGTTCCGCGTCAGCGTCAACTTCAGCGACACGCGCAACGCCGCGAACGCGCCGCAGAATTTCAGCGTCATCCTGACGGACGGCACGGGCGCGACGGCGAGCGTGCGCGTCGGCGACGTGTCCACCGCGCTCTTCTACCCGCCGGGGACGGTCGGCCCCGTGCCGAAAGTTTTCCTGAACACGGCGCGCATCCCGCTCACGTCGTTCGTCGGCATCAACTTGTCGGACATCCGCTCCGTCAAATTCAACTTCGACCAGACGGGACAGGGCGCAGTCCTCATCTCCGATCTGGCCTTCGCCTCCGCCCCCTAAACCGCAACGGGCGCAGCTTGAAATAAAGGACGCCGGTGCAACTCTGCACCGGCGTCCTTTTCATATCCGCTCTCTTAGTTCGCCCGCCTACTTTTCTTCTTTACTGCTGCCCGCCGCGAGCAGTTGCCGGATCGTGTCCACCATCAAGTACAATTCGTGCGGCTTCCTTAACAATGCGTTTGCGCCCGCCCGCCGCGCCTCCTCTTCATAGTCTTCGATTGAAAACAACAGAATTTGAAGACCCTTCCGGTTCGTCAACTCCCGCGCACACCTCACCAGTTCGATCCCCGTCATGTGCTGTAGTTCGTTATCTACGAGGAGCAAATCGTAGGGTTGCTCGCCGCGCAGAAGAACACGCGCGGATGTAGCATTGCGTAGGTGTTGAACGTTCCAGCCCGCCAGGTCGAGTACGTCACGCACGAGTTGCATGAGCAAGAGATTATTTTCGACGTAGAGGATAATCGGCTGCGGCATGACTGTGCTCCGTTGCTGGCGCGGGAGGGTGTGTTTAAGCAAGGGATCAAGTGTGAGCATGATGCGAGTTCTGCTAAGATGGCACGCGTTCGGTGCTTGAAATTGCGACGGCTAATGCGTAGCTCACCTCAACCTCAAAACGAGTGATGAGCATCGCCGTTGAGTTCGGAAGGCCAACTCTCTCGGCGAACAAGTTACGCAAACACATTCTATACGGTGTACCGTATAGAGGCAAGTCGCTTCGTGCGATTTCCGTTTCATCGGGAGGATGCTCCTGATGGGCAACGCACGCCGCAGGCCGAAGCGTCTGGCTGAGAAACTGCTACAGATTAGGAACTCTCTCGGTCTTTCTCAATCGGAGCTATACAGTCGCTTGGGAGTCGAAGATGAGATTACTTATCACCGAATCTCAGAATATGAACGAGATAAGAGCGAGCCGACATTGATGGTTCTCCTGCAATACGCACGCATCGCAGGTGTCCACATGGAAGACATCGCCGACGATGAACTCGACTTGCCCGAAAAACTCCCCGGCAACTACAGGCACGAAGGCATCAAACACGCGCCTTCGTCTCGTAAAAAGTCCAAGCGTTGACAGTTGCGTGAACAGCACGAGTCGCACCTTTAACAACCCACTCCGGAGCATAATTTCTGTGTACAAT
>DASQDV010000743.1:0-5484 GCA_035633995.1 Pyrinomonadaceae bacterium
ACGGGCGCGCTGCCCGCGAGCGTCCAGCGCGAAATTCAAAATGCCGTCGAGCGCACGGCGCGCAACGACGGACTCGTTCTCAGCGTTGCGCTCAACTACGGAGGCCGCGCCGAGATCGTGGACGCGTGCCGCGCCGCCATCGCGCGCCTCGCACGCGAAGGCCGCGCGGCGGACGAACTCACGGAAGAGCACATCGAACGCGAACTGTACACGCGCGGATTGCCCGAACTCGATCTGCTCGTGCGCACGAGCGGCGAAATGCGCATCTCGAATTTCCTGCTGTGGCAGGCCGCCTACAGCGAGATTTATGTGACCGAGACGCTGTGGCCGGATTTCCGCCGCGTGCACCTGCTCGAAGCCATCGTCGAATATCAACGCCGCGACCGTCGCTTCGGCGGGCTGCAACTCGTGGCGAACGCGAAGTAAACCAGGCACGTTTTCGTCTGACAGGAGACTCCACATGTTAATCATCGCCACCATCTTAATCATTCTCCTGCTGCTGGCACTCGTTTTCTGGATCATCAGGCGCGGGAGCAGGCGAGCAGACGGCGCATACGGTTCAAACGATAGCTACATCGTCGGCGGCTCGACGTTCGACACTTCCGGCACATCTGGCGGGACGAGCGACTCAAACTACGCGTCGAATACTTCCAGCGACTTCGGCGGCGGAGGTGATTTCGGCGGCGGTGGCAGCGGAGGCGATTTCAGCGGTGGCGATAGCGGCGGAAGCGATAGCGGTGGCGGGGATAGCGGTGGCGGCGGCGACGGCGGTGGCGGGGGTGAGTGATGGTTGCCGCATGTGCTTGGTTCGATGCTGCTCTTAAATAAGTCAATCTATAGTCGAGATTAAGGCTCTCGTTTTCAGTTCATCCGAAACTCATGTCGCGCGTCATCACAGCTATCATCGTCCTGCCCATTCTCATCGCCTCATTCTGGATCAGACAATTGGAACTACTCTTCGTCGTGCTGGCTGCGGCGGCGATGATGATCGGCCTCTACGAATTCTGGATGCTGTCGAGCAAACGCGACGCGAAGGCGCAACGCGAACTCGGCACGCTTTTCGCCGTCCTCCTGATTACCGCGTTCTATTTCAACGCGCCCGTCTCGTGGCCTGCTCTCCCGTTGATGATCCTCGTCGCCTTCACCATCGCCACGCTCGCGGGCGCGATGCTCAGGGGCGCGCCCTTCGAGCGCATGATCCCGCAGACGAGCGCGACCTTGCTCGGCGTCTGCTACGTCGTCCTGCTCGGCGGCCATTTGATCGCGCTGCGCGTAGGCTTTCCCATGCCGCTCGCGGCGCGTCTGCTGTCCTTCTACTTCCTCGTGCTGATGGGTTCTGACACGGCGGCTTATTACACGGGGCGCGCGTTCGGACGGCACAAACTCGCGCCCGCGATCAGCCCGGGGAAGACGTGGGAGGGCGCGGTCGGCGGCATGGCGGCGAGCCTCGCCTTCGCCGCCCTCGCGCACTACTGGTTCTTTCCCGAACTCAACTTGCGCGCCGCGCTTCCGCTCGCAGCGACGATGAACGTGCTCGGCGTGGTCGGCGATTTAACGGAGAGCGCGCTCAAGCGCGGCTCGGGCGCGAAGGATGCGGCGAAGATTTTACCCGGTCACGGCGGGCTGCTCGACCGTCTCGATAGCTTGCTCTTCAATGCGCCCCTCATCTACTATTTCGCCGTCTTCTATTTCGCCGACACGCTCCAGCGTGTGCCGTAACTGCATTGAACCGCGGCGAAAATTTTCCCCGACGGAATTAACACTTCATGTCAACCAAAAAGATTCTGCTCATCGTCTGCGGAATCGCCGCCGTACTCGGATTCATAGTCGCGCTGTTTGTCGGCGGCATCGTGTGGGTTGCCTTCTCGACCATCGGCAAGAGCGAAGCCGCCCAAACCGCCAAAGCCTTTTTGCAGAAGAACGAAAAACTCAAAAGCGACATCGGCGAGGTGCGCGACTTCGGCTTCTGGATTCAGGGCAAGATCAACACGCATAACCAGGACGGCGAGGCGACGCTCGATCTGAAAGTCGTCGGCGCGAAGAAGACCGTGCCCGCGAGCGTCAACCTGACATACAGGAACGGGCGCGACTGGGTCGTGGTCAAAGCCTCTTACCGAAACGACGCGGGCGAAACCGTCAACCTGCTCAACCCTTATGAGCAAGACCCGGCGCAGATCGGGGACGGCGGCAACGAACGGGGCGAAGGGCGTCCCGCCGCACAGGGCAATGCGGGTGAAGCGTTCGACGAAGAGAGTTTTTCGGCCAACGTCCTGCAAGCCGAGGGAACAACGCTCGTCGTCTTCGTGACGCAATACAGCCTCGACAGTCAGGCTCTTGAAAAGACCCTCGACGAGTTGTCGGCAGACTATGCGGAGCGCGTGAATCTCGTCCGTTACAGCGTTGACGAACAGCCCGCCGTGCTCCGGCGTTTTAATATCGAGCGGATGCCTGTCATTATGTTGTACAAAGACGGCGCGGAGCAGGAGCGACGCGCGGGCGCGATCTCGAAGCAACAACTGGCGCGGCTGCTCGACAAGTATCTGGAAACGGAATGAACAGACGGGGCATCTCGATTTTAGGCTCGACCGGCTCAATCGGCTGCAACACGCTGCGCGTGGTGGATGCCTTCGCCGACGATTTTCAGATCGTCGCGCTCGCCGCCGGGCGCAACACCGTCAAACTCTCCGAACAGATCGCGCGCTACAGGCCGGAACTCGTCTCGGTCGAGACGGAAGAGGGCGCGGCGGAGTTGCGCGCCGAACTCCGCCGCACGCAGACGCCCGCGCCCCCGCGCATACTTTCGGGCGAGACGGGTCTGGTTGAAGTGGCAACGCACGAACGCGCCGATTGCGTCGTCAGCGCCACCGTCGGCGCGGTCGGGTTCGTGCCGACGCTGCGCGCGCTCGAAGCGGGGAAGCGCGTCGCGCTCGCCAACAAGGAGACGCTCGTGATCGCGGGCGAGTTGATGACGCGCGCGGCGGAAAAGTCGGGCGCGGAACTTCTGCCGGTTGACTCCGAACACAACGCGCTGCATCAATGCCTGCGCGGCGAGCGACGCGCGGAGGTGCGCCGTCTCGTGCTGACCGCTTCGGGCGGCCCTTTTCGCACAAAGACGCGGCGCGAGATCGAGAACGCGACAATCGAGGAAGCGATGCGCCACCCGACGTGGGAGATGGGCGCGAAGATCACGATTGATTGCGCGACGCTGATGAACAAGGGGCTGGAAGTGATCGAAGCGCGCTGGCTCTTCGGCTTCGAGGCCGACCAAATTGATGTTGTCGTCCACCCCGAATCAATCGTCCATTCGATGATCGAACTCGTTGACGGCTCGGTCATCGCGCAGTTGGGCATTACGGACATGCGGCACGCCATACAGTACGCGCTCACCTACCCGGAACGACGCGCGTGCCAACTTCCCCGGCTCGATCTGACGCGTTTATCCGCGCTCCACTTCGACGCGCCCGACACCGAGCGTTTCCCCTGTCTCGCGCTCGCCTACCGCGCGCTCAGTGCGGGCGGCACCTACCCTGCGGCCTTGAACGCCGCTAACGAAGTCGCCGTCGGCGCGTTCCTCGACGAGCGCATACGCCTGACGGACATCCCGCGCGTCATCGAAAGCGTCCTCGACGGCCACGTTTCGCGCCCCGCAGACAATCTCGACACGGTGCTTGAAACCGACGCGGCGGCGCGCCGGGGCGCAGAGGATGAGATCGCCAGCCTGATTTCGGTAATCCGTTAATTTGACGCGGTTTGCGCAACCCCGTAAACTCTTTTCGTGCAACTGTGCGCTCGTGTGTCGCCTCTAAGGTTGTTCGAGAGTCTGGTGTTTGTATTGAAGAAAGACGTTAAAAAAGCATGAACTTGATCGGTTTGCTCGCATTCATCTTCATACTCGGCGCTGCCGTCGTGCTGCACGAGTTCGGCCATTTCATCGTGGCGAAACTCTTCAAAATGCGTGTCGAGACGTTTTCGGTCGGCTTCGGGCCGCGCCTGTTCGGGCGGCGCTTCGGCACGACCGATTATCGCGTCAGCCTGATCCCGCTCGGCGGCTACGTCAAGCTCGGCGGCGACGAATCGAACGCGGCGGTCGAAGGCGCGGGCGAGAGCGACATCCCCGCGAACGAGCGTTTCGATTTGCGCCCGCGCTGGCAGAAGTTCCTCGTCATGGTGGCCGGGCCGACGATGAATATTTTAACGGCGCTCACCGTCTTCTGGGTGGGCGCGATGATCATGGGCGTTCCCGCCGCACCCACCTCGCCCGTCATACGCTACACCAAGCCCGGCGGCGTCTCCGAAGCGGCGGGCTTGCGCGCAGGCGACCGCATCGTCTCTTTCAACGGGAAAGACAATCCTTCGTGGGATCGCATTCGCGGCGACGTGAGTTTGTCGCCCGAACAACCTCTGCCGATGATCGTCGAACGCAATGGTGAGCGCGTGGCGTTGACGCTCACGCCGGCGCGTTATGTCGAAGAAGGCGAGAGCATCGGCGACGTTGATTTTCGCCTCGACTACGGCGAGTTGCCCGTCTACGTCACGGAAGTGATCGCAGGCTCGCCCGCCGAAGCGTCGGGCTTGAAAGTGAACGACCGCGTGCTCGCCGTGAACGGCGAGCAGGTGCGCGACGAATTCGACGTGCGCGCCTTCATTCAATCGCATCCGAACGAGCAGGTGCGCCTGAAGGTCGAACGCAACGGGCAGCAGCAAGAACTGACGGCGAACGTGAGCGCGGAAGGGAAGATCGGCTTCGCGCCCGCTTCGGTGCTGCCGCAGCAGCGCGTCGGCCCTGTGGCCGCACTCGGCCATTCGGTGAATCGCAACCTCGAAATTTTACGCATGACGGGCGCGGCCTTCGCGCAAATCTTTCGCGGCCAGCGTTCGGCGCGCGAATCGCTCTCCGGCCCCATCGGCATCGCACGCGCCTCTTCGACCGCCGCCAACAAACTCGGCTGGGCGGGCGTCTTCACGATGCTCGGCTTCCTGAGCCTGAACCTCGGCATCGTCAACCTGCTGCCGATTCCGGTTTTGGACGGCGGCGCGATCTTCCTGCTGTTCATCGAAGCGATGCTCGGCTGGATCGGCGTCCGGATGTCGATGACCGTGCGCGAGCGCATCCAGCAAGTCGGGATGGTGATGCTGCTCCTCCTGATGGGATTCGTGATCACTAACGACCTGCTCAAAGAGGCTTCGCGTTTCCGTTCGTCCGACGACAAACCACCTGCGGCGGCACAACCGGCGAAATAGAAGTTTCAGGTGGCAGGTATCAAGTTTCAGGTCTGAAATGCTTCGTTCTGTAACTTGAAGGTTGAAGATAGAGGTTCTTTCGTTTTCAACTTGAAACCTGCGACCTGAAACTCGAAACTTTTATGAGACAGACGCGAGCGGTTAAAATCGGGAACATGCAGATCGGCGGCGGCGCGCCCGTCGCCGTGCAGTCCATGACGAAGACGGACACTTCGGACGTTGACGGCACGGTCAAGCAGATCG
>DASQDV010000744.1:0-2031 GCA_035633995.1 Pyrinomonadaceae bacterium
TTCATTATCTTATTACGAATGATACTTCACCCTGCGCCTCAAAAGACAATTTAGGACTCAGCCCCGAACAGTTTCAGATTGCGCGCACGCGCGGCGGCGAGTCGTTCGAGAAACTCGTCGCGCGTGACGATGCGCGCGCCGAGCGCCTGCATGTGCGGCGTCATCACCTGAATGTCGAGCCAGTCAAGCCCGCGTGATTGCAGGTGCTCGATCAGGCGGAGCAGCGCGAGTTTCGAGGCGTTCGGGCGAAGGAAAAACATGCTCTCGCCCGCGAACGCGCCGCCCGCGTCAACCCCGTAAAGACCTCCGACGAGCGCGTCGCCCTCCCACGCCTCGACGCTGTGCGCGTGGCCGAGTTCGTGCAGTTCGCAGTAGGCGCGAAACATTTCGGGCGTGATCCAGGTGCCCTGTTCGTCGGGGCGTTTGACGCGGGCGCAGGCCAGAATCACGTCGCGGAAGGCCGCGTCAATCGTGAGACGATAAGGCGCGCGGCGTTTGACCTTGGCGAGGCTGCGCGGGATTTTCAAATCCCTGAACTCGATAACTGCGCGCTCCTGCGGCGAGAACCACGTTAGCGGCCAGCCTTCAATCGGCCAGGGGAAGATGCCGCGCGAGTAGGCGCGCAGCAGGTTGAGCGTGTGGAGATTGCCGCCGACGGCGACGATGTCGCCGTAGGGCGCATCACGCGGGTCGGGGAAGTTGATGAGTCGCGCGTCGCGCTTGAAGAATTGCGCCGGATGCTGAATTGATGTTTCCGTCTCCGACATAATGCGAGTGTGTCGTGCGCTCTGCGCGCGAAACTTCCTTTAGCGCGCGGGGAGGCCGAGCGTGAGTTCGTCGCCCTCGACGCCGACCGCGACCTCGCCGCCCGAAGCGAGCGCCGTGCCGAACAGCAACTCTTCCGCGAGCGGCTCTTTGATCTTCATCTGGATGAGACGATTCATCGGGCGCGCGCCGAAGAGACGGTCGAAGCCGCGCGCCGCAAGCCACGCGCGCGCCGCTTCGTCTAACACGACGCGCACGCCGCGCTCCGCGAGTTGCGCGTTCAATTCCTTGACGAACTTGTCAACTACACGTTCGATGACTTCAAAGCTGAGCGGCGAGAAGGCGATCCACGCGTCGAGGCGGTTGCGAAACTCCGGGCTGAAGGTGCGTTCGATTGCGCCGCGCCCCTGCCCTTTGCCCGAAGTGTTCGATTGAAAACCGATGCCGCCCGCGCTCAACTCCTGCGCGCCCGCGTTCGTCGTCATGATCAAAATGACGTTACGGAAATCCGCTTTCTTGCCGTTGTTGTCCGTAAGCGTCGCGTGATCCATCACCTGCAAGAGGATGTTGAAGAGGTTCGGGTGCGCCTTCTCGATCTCGTCGAGGACGAGCACGGCGTAGGGCGTCCGGTTGATCGCGTCGGTGAGCAAGCCGCCCTGATCAAAGCCGACGTAGCCGGGCGGCGCGCCGATGAGACGCGAAACCGTGTGCGCTTCGGCGTACTCGCTCATGTCGAAGCGTATGAATTCGACGCCGAGCGCAACGGCGAGTTGCTTGGCGAGCTCGGTCTTGCCGACGCCCGTAGGGCCGGAAAAGAGAAACGAGCCGACGGGCTTTTCGGGGCTTCCCAGACCGGAGCGCGACAGCTTGATCGCGTTCGTGATCTGCTCGATGGCGTGATCCTGACCGTAGATGACGGCCTGTAACTGTTGTTTCAAATCGCGCAGGCGATCCCGCTCCGAACCCGCGACCGTCTTCGGCGGAATCTTCGCCATGCGCGCCAGCACGGTCTCGATCTCCAACGTGCCGACCGTCTCAGGCCGCTCGCCCTCCGGCAACAACTTCAAAGCCGCGCCCGCTTCGTCCATCACGTCAATCGCTTTGTCGGGAAGCAAACGGTCGTGCAGGTACTTGGCGGCGAGTTCTGCGGCGAGCTGGATGGCCTCCGCAGAGTAGGTGACGCCGTGATGCTTTTCGTAATAGCTCTTGAGGCCGTGCAGAATCTCGACGGTCTCGGCCAGAGTCGGCTCGCCGATCTCAATCTTC
>DASQDV010000745.1:0-2201 GCA_035633995.1 Pyrinomonadaceae bacterium
AAGGTCGCACGCCGCATCGCCGAAGGCTCGACGGAGACGGTTCACGTGACGCCGAAGAACCTGCACGAATTCCTGGGCGTGCCGAAGGTGACGCCCGACGAAGTGCTGAAAAAGGATCAGATCGGCGTGGCAACCGGACTGGCGTGGACGGCGACGGGCGGCGAAGTCCTCTTCATCGAGGCGCTCAGGATGAAGGGCAAGGGCGCGCTCGTCCTGACCGGACAACTCGGCGACGTGATGAAAGAGTCGGCGCAGGCCGCCTATTCCTACGCCAAGTCGCGCGCGCGCGAACTCGGCATCCCGGAAGACGACTTCAACATTTACGACGTGCACGTGCACATCCCCGAAGGCGCGATTCCGAAGGACGGCCCCTCCGCCGGAATCACGCTGGCGACGGCCATCGTCTCCGTGCTCGCCCAGCGCCCCATACGCAAAGACGTGGCGATGACGGGCGAGATCACTCTGCGCGGAAACGTCCTGCCGGTGGGCGGCGTGAAGGAAAAAGTGCTGGCGGCGCGTCGCGCGCGCGTCACAAAAATACTTTTGCCGCACCTGAACCAGCGCGACATGGACGAAGTGCCGAAGGAGTTGTTCGGCGAAATTCAGTTCATTTTCGTCGAAAACGTCCAGCAGGTCTTCCGCGAGGCTTTGAAGGACAAAGTGACGCCGCCCGCTTCCGGTTCGGCTCGCCCGAAGCCTTTGACGCTGCCCGTTCCGGCCTCTTCGCATTGAAATTGTGCGTAAATTCGACACGCCGGAAGCGCGAGGTGAAGGGTTTCAAAACGCTCACATTGCTTGATTGAAAAACGCAACCTGAGCGCAACAAAAAGCGTCTTAATAGATGGAAAAGCGAAGCGGTTTTTGATGGAAATCCTGACCGCTTCGCCTTTTTTATCAATCAGATAAGGTTGACTCCCAAAAAACGGTGTGATAAGTTTCAAGACTGCCACACGGGGCTTCACGCCCTAAACGGAAGCCGGTGTGAGAATCAGCCTTTTCCGATGTATTTATAACCCCTCGCGTTTTATGTAGTGGATGCCGCTCGTGTGGTCTGCCAGTCTCCTGACCGCCTCGTGGATTCGCTTTCAGCCTGAAGTATTAAGGAGAATGACGATTTTGATGAGAACGAGCTTCCCCCGAATGCTTTCCCTGCTGGCAATTTTCACGATGCTGGTCTCGCCGCTGGCAACCGCCCACGCCCAAGGTCTTCCTTCATCCCTGCGCACGACCGTGAACGACGTTGAACGCGACAACCCGCGCGTCTTGCAGATCATGGAGCGTGCCGAGCAGCACTACAAACTGGGCGAACTCAACCTCAAAGACAAGAACATGGACGCGGCGCGCGCCGAGTTCGACAAGGCGGTTGATTCCGTCCTCGAATCCGGCATGGACGTGCGCTCCAACCCCAAACTCCAGACCTTCTACCTGCAACTCGTCGAGCGCGTCTATCGCATGGAAGTTGCCATGCCTGCCGCTCCGGGCGCAGGAGGAGGCAGCCAGCCCGCGCAGTTCATCGCCGCCTCGACCGCTACAGCGGCGGCGGGTGATGTCGCCGTCGCCACGCAGCAGCCCGGCTTTTTGCGCGAGCAGAAGTTTGAGCCGTCGCCGCTCGACGAGTTGAGCCGCCTCGAACTGACGCCGGAAGAGAAGCAGGTCACGACCGAGGACGTTGCCAAACTCGAAGAGGCGAAGAACGCCGTCGATTTCGGCTTCAACTCCAACGCGCTCATCCAACAGTTTCTCAACTACTATCAGGGTCGCGGTCGCGCGACGATGGAGACGGGCTTGCGCCGTTCGGGTCGCTACATGACGATGGCGCGCAGGATTTTCCGCGAGGAAGGCGTGCCCGAAGACATCGCGTGGCTCGGTCAGGTCGAGAGCGCGTGGCGTCCGACCGCCTACTCGTGGGCGGCGGCCTCCGGCCTCTGGCAGTTCATTCCGAGCACGGGCGCGGAATACGGCCTGCGCCAGAACGCCTGGATCGACGAGCGCAACAGCTTTGAGAAGGCGACGCGCGCTTCGGCTCGCTACCTGAAGCACCTGAACCGCTACTACAACGGCAACTGGGAACTCGCGCTCGGCGCTTACAACACGGGTCCGGGCAACATTGATCGCGGCATCCGTCGCGGCGGCGCGGCCAGTTTCTGGGCGGCTTACCCCTACATCGCGCAGGAGACGCGCAACTACGTGCCGAACATTCT
>DASQDV010000746.1:0-3617 GCA_035633995.1 Pyrinomonadaceae bacterium
GCGTCCAGGAGATTTTCGAGTTGCGCCCCCGGCACGCGCCGCGCTTCGTGACGAAATTGTAAATGCCGCCCTTGCCCTCTTCGTCGCCCGCGTACCAATTTTGCACGGTGGAATATTTGATCTCGGCGTCATCGAGCGCGACGAGTTCGACGACCGCCGCGTGCAGTTGGTTCTTGTCGAACTTCGGCGCGGTGCAGCCTTCGAGGTAAGAGACGTGCGAATTTTCTTCGGCGATGATCAGTGTGCGCTCAAACTGGCCGGACTCCGAGTTGTTGATGCGAAAATAGGTGGACAACTCCATCGGGCAGCGCACGCCCTTCGGAATGAAGACGAACGAGCCGTCTGTGAAGACCGCGCTGTTCAAGGCCGCAAAATAGTTGTCGTTCGTCGGCACAACCGTGCCGAGATATTTCTTGATGATGTCGGGATATTCCAGCACCGCTTCGGAGAACGAGCAGAAGATGACGCCGTGCTTCTTGAGTTTCTCTTTGTAAGTAGTCGCTACAGACACCGAATCGAACACGGCGTCAACTGCCACGTTCGCCAGTTGCTTCTGCTCGGTCAGAGGAATGCCTAGTTTCTCGAACGTCTTGATCAACTCGGGGTCAACTTCGTCCATGCTCGCCAACGTGGGCTTCTGCTTGGGCGCGCTGTAATAGATGATGTCCTGATAGTCAACCGACGGGTAAGAGATGTTCGGCCAGTGCTTCGGCTCCTCCATCTTCAACCAGTTGCGGTAGGCTTTGAGGCGAAACTCAAGCATGAACTCCGGCTCGTTCTTCTTGGCGGAAATGAGCCGGATCGTGTCTTCGCTGAGGCCGCGCGGGATCATGTCCGATTCGATGTCGGTCACAAATCCGTACTTGTATTCTTTGTTGGTCAGTAATTCGATTGAACTCATCTTTGTCTCTTCTTGAACCGTGAAACCTTAAAAAATTATTCCGACGAAAATTTCGCCCGTACCTGTTATGCCTGCCTGTGCGTCGTCTGTCGCGGCAGCGAACTTATCTGGTGCAGCGTCGTCTCCACGTTCGATTCCGTGCCGAGCAGTTGCGCGAGCGTGATGCTCGCCATTGCCTTTGGCACCACGTCGTGCAGGCCGACGATGACGGGGCGGATGCCGCAGTTGCCCGTGTGCACGCAGGCGTCGAGTATTCCGGTGTAGCTGTTGCAATGGCTCGCCAGCACGTCTTCGTCGAGCACCTTGATGATCTCGTCGAGGTGTATCTCGGAAGCGTCGCGCGCCAGACGATAGCCGCCCTTCGTGCCGCGTATCGAAGTGACCAGTCCGGCCTTGTTCAGAATCCAGAGCAACTTGCCCGCGTTCGCCGCCGAAATTCCCTCGCGCTCGGCGATTTGCGTGAGCGTCAAATACTCGCCCTCGCCAAGCGGCGCGAGTTGCAAAAGGCAACGCAGCCCATATTCTTCCTGTGCGGAGACTTTCATGTAAACCGCTCCACCATCAGCAATTATCAAGTTACGAAGAGATTATACGGATACCTTACTTTTTAGTCAAGATTAGCACGACCGCGCCGCGCCAACTGGTTTTTCGGATTGCCGGGAAGAAGATTGACCCTTTGATCTTGCAGGCGTTACAATCGCGCGCGTCAGGTGCTCGCAAAGTTAGTTTGAAATTGTCCCCCGACCCGCGATAACTGCTGCCGAAAGACCCCCATGCCCATTTTCAAAAATTTTTCCATCACGCCCTACATCCTGCGCCGCTGGTACTGGGTGCTGACAATCATTTTAACGCTCGTGATCTGGGGCGCACTGGCGCTCGCGCTCAAGCCGGTCGAAGACCGCGCGGGCACTTACGCGACGCGCCCTTACGGTTTTATGACCGGCATGGAAGACTCCGCGCTGGACATCCTGTTCCAACTGCGCGACGTGCGCCAGCCCGAATTGCGCGAGCGCGGGAAGCGAGAATCAATCGTTATCATCGAAGTTGACGAGGATTCGATTAAAGAGTCGAACGTGAGGCTGCAAAAGTGGCCGCGCAGTTGGTACGCGCGCCTGATTGATCGAGCCGCAGAGGGCGGCGCGAACACCATCGGGCTCGACCTTTACCTGAGCGAAGAGGGCGGCATCTCTGCCGAAGACAAAGCGGCTGACCAGAAAATGGTCGAGTCGCTCACGAACGCCGGAAACGTCGTGCTCGCGCAGAAACTCGAAGCCGGAGGCACTTCGTCCATCGTCCCGCTGCCGATGTTTGCAGACTCGGCCTACCTCGTCGGCTTCGTCGATCTGCCGCACGAGAGCGACCGCTTCGTGCGCATCGGGCAACTCTCCAAAATCACCGCCAAACCGGACGGCACAAGCGATCAGCAATTCAGTTTTGCCACGCAGATCGCGCGCGGCTTCACCGAACAGGTGATCGAAGCGCCGCCCGGCCAGAACAAAGTCATACTCGGCGAACGCGTCCTCCCGCTGCGCAACGATCTCAACTTGCAGATCGATTTTCGCGGACGCTCGCCGGGCTTCACGCGCGTCTCGGCCAGAGATATTTTGTGCGAGGAGTTTCAACGCGAGTCCGCCCCGAACCTGAAATGTGACGAACGCCAGCCGCTCGCCGAAGATTTCTTCCGCGACAAGATCGTCCTCATCGGCGCAACCAACAACGATGCGCCCGATCTGTTCACGACCCCCTACTATTTGCCGAAGCAACTCGTGCGCCCCGTTCTGCAAATGTTCGATAAGAACCTGCCGACCGTGCCGAAGCTGATGCCGGGCATCGAAGTGCACGCCAACATCGTGGCGACGATACTCAACGGCAAATACCTCGTGCGCCCGACGTACCGGCAGCAACTATTGATGCTGCTGCTGCCGCTCGTCCTTGTCGCGGCGGCGGTTTTCTGGCTGCGCGCGCTGTGGGGATTTTTAGTCACCATCGTCGTCGCGGCGGCGGTGCTGCTCGTGGCCTCCTGGGCTTTCAACACGCACGGCATGATCCTGCCGCTGGCGAGCGCGGAACTGGGGATACTGGGCATGCTCGCGCCGTCAGGCTTCCTCCTGCGTTACGCGCATGAACGCTCCATCCGCGATGCGACGGAAGCGGAACGCGCGGCCATCATGGACATCTTCTCCAAGTGCGTGTCGCCCGAAGTGGCCGACACGCTCTGGCAGCAGCGCGGCGACCTGTCAATCGCTGGCGAGCGCCGCATCGTCACGCTCATCTTCACGGACATACGCGGCTTCACCACGCTCTCCGAGTCGGTGGATTCGGCGGTGGTCGTCACCTGGCTGAACGAATACTTCAGCCGGATGCACCGCATTGTCTGTTCCTATGGCGGCCACATCAACAAGTTCATCGGCGACGGCTTGATGATCGTCTTCGGCGCGCCGGTTGATCGCGGTCAGAAGTTGGAAGCGCGCGCGGCAGTGGCCTGCGGGCTTGAAATGCTCGCGGAGGTCGAGCGCATTAACGAAGAATGGCAGGGCAAGGATCGCCCGCACATCGCGATTGGCGTCGGCGGTCACACGGGCGAGGCGACGTGCGGCGTGGTAGGTGCGGAAGGGCGTCTCGAATACACGATCATCGGCGACACGGTGAACCTTTCGGCGCGACTCGAATCCACGACCAAAGAGAAGGGCGTGCCGATCTTGATCAGTGACGCGAC
>DASQDV010000747.1:0-3829 GCA_035633995.1 Pyrinomonadaceae bacterium
CCTGCGCGCCTTCGAGGTTGGCTAAAAGTTTCGCGTGCGGGGCGCGGTCGCCGAGTTCGAGCGTGCGCTGCCACGAGCGCACAAAATCGTGCGCCGTCACGCGCTCGCCGTTCGACCAGCGCGCGTCGTGGCGCAGGTGAAAAGTCCATTCACGATCTTCCGCGCTCGATTCCCAGCGCACGGCCACACCGGAGACGGGCGTTAAAGTCTTCGGATCGTATTCGGTCAAACCTTCAAACATGGCTCGCACCACGTCTGTGTCGGGCGGGGCGGCGGCCAGCGCGGGGTCGAAGATTTGCGGCAACCCGCCGTCGCTCCAACGAAACTCCTGACGCGCGGGCACATTCACGCGCCCGTAATAAGTCTCTCCCTCGTCGCTCGAAAAGCACCCGCCGCTCGCAATCGTCAGGCACACGGCCAGACACACGGCTAGCCCGGCGCGCCAGCGCGTCTGCCCCAAACTGAAAAACCCGTTGTGCCTTCTTTTCGCCATTAATCCCGCATCACGCATCAACTCTTCGCCGTTAATGCTTTCAGAATTTCATAGACGGCGGCCACACGCGCCCTCGTCTCCTCGAAGCCGTTCGATGTGTCGATCAAATAATCCGCGAACCTCTTTTTCTCTTCCTGCGGCATCTGCGCCGCGATGCGCCGTTCGGCCTCCGCCACAGTCAGGCCGTCGCGTTTCACCAGACGTTCGAGTTGCAACTCCGAGCGGCAGTGAACGACGATCAACTTATCAAAACGCTTGTAGCTACCCGTCTCGATCATCAAGGCGGCGTCCACGATGCCGATGCCTCGCGGGTCTTCCGCCGCGCGCCCGCGCATCCATTCGTCCTGCGCCGAGATGATCAGCGGGTGCAGGAGCGCGTTCAAACGCGCGCGCTTCGTCTCGTCCGCAAAGACTATCGCACCGAGTTTCGCGCGATCAAGCGCGCCGTCGGGTCGAAGCACTTCCCCGCCGAACTCCGCGACGATGGCGCGCAGCCCCTCGCTTCCGTGAGCGACCACTTCGCGTGCGGTCTGGTCTGCGTCAAGCACGTGACAACCAAGTTCGGCGAACACGGACGAGACGAAGGACTTGCCGACCGCGATTGAGCCTGTGAGTCCCGCGCGCAACATCTTTCGCGTTTTAAGCGAGGCCGCGCCGACGCAGCGCCGCCGTCAAAGTGTTTCGCATCAGCATCGCCACCGTCAGAGGGCCGACGCCGCCCGGCACGGGCGTCAGACGCCCCGCCACGCTTTCAACTTCCGCCGGATGAACGTCGCCCACGAGGGTAAAGCCGCGTTTTCTGATCGCTTCGATGCGCGCTCCGGCATTTTCTCCGAAAAAATTTCTCGCCGTCCGCTCATCCGTGATCTTGTTCATCCCCACGTCGATGACCGTCGCGCCCGCCTTCACGTGCTCCGCGCGAATCAGGCCGACGCGCCCCACAGCCGCGACGAGAATATCGGCCTGCCTCGTCAACGCCGCGAGGTCTTCTGTCCGCGAATGACAGATGGTGACGGTGGCGTCGTGTTGCAGCAGCAGTTGCGCGAGCGGGCGGCCGACGATGTGGCTGCGTCCGACGATGCAGGCGTGTTGGCCGCCGATAGAGATGCCTTCGCGCGTGAGCAATTCGATGATTCCGGCAGGCGTGCACGGCGCAAGCCCGCCGCGCCCCAGCGTCAGGCGACCGACGTTGAGCGGGTGAAAGCCGTCAACATCCTTCGCCGGATCAATCGCTTCGAGCACGCGCGCCTCGTCCGTCGCGCGCGGCAGAGGCAACTGCACGAGTATGCCGTCAACGTCGTCGCGCGCGTTGAGGCTTTCGACTTCCGCCAGCAGTTCTTCGGTCGTCGTCGCTTCGGGCAACTCGTGATGCTCGGAGCGAAGCCCCAGCGCGGCGCAGGTGCGCACCTTGTTGCCAACGTAGACAGCCGACGCCGGATCGTTGCCGACGCGCACCGCGACGAGGCACGGCACATAGCCGTGCGTCTCTTTCAAACGCGCCGCCTCGACGGCCACCTCGCCTTTGATCTCTTCGGCCACACGCGCCCCGTTCAAAATAGCCGCGCGCCGTTTCTCTTCGTTCGTAGTCAACATAAGCGATGAAAAGGTATGGGCATCCTACCATATTTCATTTATGCGCGTTTACGCGCGACGTTGGCAACGCGCGGCTCAAACTTTTTCTTCGTGCGCGGCATGACGCCAGCCCGCGCCGCGCAAAAAACCGAAAGGCTCCCGGATAGCGAAAACTATCCGGGAGCCTTTGGGGTAACACGGCCTTCTAATTTTTAATGCCGGTGAGGGAGCACTTCGAACCCTAAAATTATTACCGAACTTTGACTGCTTACCGAACTTGCTCTCTCAGAGCGAAAACCGGAGCGTTTGAGTTTCGCCGGGTTTACTTCCAGAGCTAGCGATGAAGATTGCCGACCGATTTCTGCAAATCGCCGGTGTCGGTTTTCTTCTCCACACCCTTTTCGAGCAGCGAGTTGCAGGTGGCGATCAAGTCCTTCAGCCCGGTCGGCTTATTCAGGAACGCATCCGCGCCTGCCGCTATCGCTTCGTCGTGCCGCAGGCTGCCCGTGAACATGATGACGGGGACGCGGCGGCGATGAGCCAGTTGCCGCGACCGCCGGACGAGCGCCAGCCCCGACTCTCCCGGCAGTTGTGCATCCAAAATGATCAGATCGTAGTGCTCATCGCTTTCGAGTTTCTTCAACGCTGCCTTACCGTCGCGACATATATCAACGAACCAACCTTCCAGTTCCAACAACTGCTTGACCGTAAAAAGGACTAAATCGTAGTCCTCAACATAAAGAATACGAATTGGCTGCAAGCTGAGACACCTTCCTTCGCCAGGGGTGAGGTTGCTAAGAAGAACATGAGCATGACCAAAAGCTACACACTCGTTCGCGAAACAAGTGGCAACTACTGTTCCCTAAATTCGCCGCCCGCCCGCGAAATCTCTTCGCGACAGGCTAACTAGCATGTTATAGAGGCAATATGGGCGGTGCCGGGAGAGGATAGGATTCGTCTTCGGCTCAATCCGGGATGGCACCGGTTGATTCTTTATTGAAAGATTTACACGATCATATTTGCCCTACATCGCGTAAGAGACGCAAATAAAAGTATTAGCTGCCTTAGCGAGTATACTTGCAAACTTATTCACTTTTGCCACAACACGGAAACGAAACACGGGGGCTGCGTGAGAGGTCAATTGCCGAAGTTGACAAGAAATTTCTCATCGTGCCGTTGAAACAGGCTTTGCTGCCAGCCGGGTTTGAGGCGATGTTATTGATCTGTCGCCGTCCACGCGCCCGCGAGATTGGGAGAGCGTCGGCCAAAATGCTATACATGTCGGACGCTACTTAAAAATGATGGGCAACAGTGGTAGGTGACGCGAATTTTATGTGGAAGATTTCATACGAAAACAGGCTTGCTCGATTGGCAATATTAATTCTGCTCGTGGGGACGTTTCTCTGCGGCTGCGCGCCGTCGCCGCCCGACCCGAATCGCGGGCAGCGTTACGAGTTGAAAGGAAAGATCGTCTCTTTCGACAAGGCGCAGCAACAGGTCATCGTCCAACACGAAGCCGTGCCCGGTTTCATGGAAGCGATGACGATGCCCTTCACTCTCAGGGAAGACTCGGCCTTCGAAGTGATGCGCGCGGGCGACCTGATACAGGCCACGCTCGTCGTGGACGACGAACGCACGCGTCTGGAAAACCCGATCATCACGCAGGCGATTGAAGGGGCGGCGTCGCCCGCCGCGCCCGCCGGAGCGTTGACGGAACCCGAACCCGGCGCGCCCATCCCCGACGCCTCGCTCGTCAATCAGGAC
>DASQDV010000748.1:0-3073 GCA_035633995.1 Pyrinomonadaceae bacterium
CCCCCCCCCCCCCGTCTCTGATTTAACTTGATTGTCTCCGCCCCGTGCGTTACCAGTTCACGACCAACTCTTCCGAGTTTTGCCACACGGGCACGTCGTCGCGTATGGCGGCGCGTTGGAGTCGTTCCGGGTCGGCGAGCAGCCGCCCCGCGCCGAGCGCGACTCCGGCGAGCGGGTCGTCGGCGATGGTGACGTGCAGGCGCAGTTCGCTCTGAAGACGTTCGGCCATGCCTTCCAAGAGCGCGCCGCCGCCTGTCAGGATCAAGCCCGTCTGGTAGATGTCCGCTGTCACGTCCGGCTGCGAATCCTCAATCGCGCGCCGCGCGCCCGCCACGATCTCCGAGAGCACCGGCTCCAGAGCCTCGCGCACCTCGTCCGATCCGATCTCGACGGCCTTCGCCAGCCCCGTCGTCAACTCCTTGCCGACCACTTCCATGCGGCGCGCTTCCGTCGTCTCGTCGCCCGCGCGGCTCGCGCCGAGTTCCTTCTTGACCTGTTCGGCGGTGCGCTCGCCGAGTTGCATCTCGTACTTGGCGCGCACGTATTCGCGTATCGCGTCGTCCATCGCGTTGCCCGCCACCCTCAAACTGCTCGAAGAGACGACCGCCCCCGATGCGACGATGGCGATGTTGGTGGTGCCGCCGCCGATGTCAACGATGAGGTGCGCGCGTTCGTCTTCGCAACTAAGACCCGCGCCGAGCGCGGCGGCCAAGCCTTCGTCAACCAGATCGACGCGCGTGGCTTTGGCGTCGCGCGCCGCGTCGCGCACGGAGCGTTGTTCGAGCGTGGTGGACGAACCGGGCACGCCGATGACCATGTGGCTGCGCTTGTTCTGGTTGCCGTGCACGCGGCGTATGAAGGCGACGAGCATCTTCTCGGTCGCCTCGAAATTATCAATCGTGCCGCCTTTGACGGGGCGGAACACTTCCGCATCTTTCGGCGCGCGTCCCACCATTTTGTACGCTTCCGTGCCAACGGCCAGCACCTCGCCCGTGTACTTGTGGATCGCCACCACCGAAGGCTCGTTCAGCACGATGCCCCGCTCCGGCGTGTAGATGAGCGTGTTTACGGTTCCGAGATCAATGGCGAGATCGTCGGAGAAGAAATTACTTAGAATGTTCATAAGGCTTACCCTTAAAAGACTCCCAATAGCTCTCTAATTCCGGTGAGGAGAAAATTTATAGACGCGTCCCACCCGCACAAACGGCAAATCGCATACCAGCCGGGAAGCGAACGCAAAAACCTTGAATTCGCGTGAGACACAATCCGGCGGGTGTCTGTTTCTAAGACATTAAGCGCGCGGGCGCGCGAAAGACGGACGCAGGAAAAAGATTGAGGGGTAAAGTATGAGGGTAGAAATTACGTTCTTCGTGTTCCGACCTTGAGCCGGTTGTTCGATACCGGAAGTCGAGGGGCGCAAACAGGGGCACAAACAGGGCACGGGCGGCGATAAACTAATTTATCGCCGCCCGTGTTGCATTCATGTTGCAGCCGGAGTCGCCTTGCGCGCGTTGGCGTCAACGAGTCTTGGGTTCGGACACGAACGTCTTGTTCACGATCTTCCACTCGCCGTCTATCTTGAGCATGGACATGTACTCGGTCAGACGCGCGCTCGGGTAATCGAGCAGCACTTTGACGACCGCCGCGTTGCCCGTGATGTCTATGCTCTCAATGCTGCGTTTGCGCTGCGCTTCGTCGGGGCGGGTTTGCCGGACGCGCCCGCGATATAATCGGCGCTTGTGCGCTGCGTGAACTTGCCGTCGCGCATCCAGAACAGTTTCGCTTCCGGGTGAAAGACTTTCTGGAAGTGCTGGCCGTCGCCGGTCGCGTGGCCGCGAAAGTAATGTTCGATGGCCTGACGCACGGCGGCTTCTTCCGCGTGCTGCGCCCGCGCCGACGAAGACCACGCCACCAACCCCGCCACCGCAACAAACGCAACTGCCAGCAGACTAAATTTCTTCATCACAATCTCCCACAAACTTTTGAATGGATTTCAAACGCGCCGCGCCCGGCTTAATTGACGGCGACTCTGTTTGAAGTCGCTGCGCATCTCGGCGGGCGGCGCGTCTCAAGCTCTAACAACTGAACGCTCGCCCGCGCCGAAACGTTCACTCATTTTCCACGCGCCGCTCGTCGCGAACGACTTCATACAAAGTAGCGGCTTCGTGTTTGGAAGTTTGCCGCGCGGTCGGAACGGCGAGGACGCGCGCCGTGAGCAGCCGCTCGCGGCGTCCGAGCGTGATCTCGTCGCCAACGCGCACCGCGCGCGACGAACGCGCGGGCGCACCGTTCACCAGCACCGCCCCGGCCTCGCACAACTCCTGCGCCACCGTGCGCCGCAACACCAGACGGCTCGCGCGTAAAAACTGATCCAGACGCATAAAAAAGTTCAGGTTTCAAGTTTCAGGTTTCAAGTTAAAAACTTTTCAGACCTGAAACTTGAAACCTGAAACTTGAAACTTAATTCCTAGGGTTTCTTGTTGCCGTCCGACTTTTTCTTGTCGTCTTTCCGGGCGGCGGGCGCGGCGGCGACTGCGGCGGGCGCGGCTTTCTCCGTCTCATTCCGCAGGAGCGGGAGGACGGCGTCGCGGTAAGCGGGCGAGACCTCGATGTAGGCTTCGCGGCGCAGATTCTCGACGTAGAGTTTGCGCTCCTTCTCCAGACGGCTATAGGTGATCGCCTCGCGCACCTTGTTGTCGTCGAAGACCGCGTCGCCGGCGGGCGTGTGCTCGTCAACGCGCAGGATGATCAGGCCGCCCTCTGTTTCGAGCGGGTTGGTCACACCGCCCGCCTTCAAATTCTTGAGCGCGTTCACCACCTCCTCGCGCGTGATGTCGCTCATGGCATACGTGCCGAGTTCGCCCTTGCTCTCAGGCGCGACGCGCTTGCCGTTGACTTCGCGCTCGGACTGCACCATCGCCAGCGCCTTGAAGTCAGCGCCCGCGCGCAACTGCGCCACCAGTTTGTCGGCGCGCTCGCGCACTTCCTTCGGGTCTTTCCCGACCGTGCTCAGGAAGATTTCCGACATCTTGACGGTCTCCGGCTTGCGGAACTTCTCTTTGTTCGCCTCGTA
>DASQDV010000749.1:0-7258 GCA_035633995.1 Pyrinomonadaceae bacterium
GTCGGTGTAGGACTCGAACTGCGCGGCGATGCCGGGCGCGCCGCCGTTGTGCCCGACGTAGCGTTTGCCGTTGACGCGGCTGTCGCCGAAGCCGTAGGCGTACTTGCCGAAGGGCGCGTCAACTTTGCCCGTCGTGATGAGGTCTGTGAACTTCGCGGAGAGCAGTTTGTGCGAGCGGAGCGCGCGGTCGAACTTGAGCAGGTCGTCGAGCGTGGAGTAGCCGCCCCCGGCGGGGGTGCCTTTGAACGGGAGACGGGAGGTGTTCGGTCGGCGCGGGTTTTCGGGATTCCCGCGCCCGTCCGCGCCCACGCGCGTGTAGCCGACGGCGAGGTTCGGCGTCTCGCGCGCGTTCTCGTAGGAATCGGTGTCAATCATCCCGGCGGGTTTGAAGATGTGCGCCCGCACGTAGTCGAAATAAGTCTGGCCGGACAGCTTTTCGACGATGAGGCCGAGGACGACGAAGCCCGCGTTGCTGTACTGCCAGCCGGTGCCGGGCGAGAACTTGAGCGGCTCGCCCGCGAAGTATGGGAGCAACTCGGAGGGCGTCTTGATCCCGGCGCGCTTCTCAGCCCACGCGTCGGTCATGTAATTGCCGAGGCCGGAGGTGTGCGTCAGCAGTTGATGAATGGTGACTTTCGCGGCGACTTCCCGGTTGGGGTAGTCGGGCAGGTGTCGGGCGATGGTGTCGTCGAAAGAGAGCTTGCCGCGCTCGGCCAGTTGGGCGATGGCGACGGAGGTGAACATCTTGTTCATCGAGCCGAGATTGAACTTGGTGTCAATCCGGTTTGCGATGCCTTTCTCGCGGTTCGCCATGCCGTAAGCCTTTTTGAAGACGGGCGCACCATTGCGCGCGACGAGCACCGCGCCGGAAAACGTGTCGGCGGCGACGGCGCGTTCGAGCGCGGCCTCTATCTCCTTCGCGAGCGCCGACGCGTCGGGCGGCGCGGAGTGCGGCGGCGTGGTGAGCGCCGCGAGCGCGAACACGAGTATGAGACTGATGAGTGAATGCATGAGTGTCTGAACCTCCTTTAAAGTGCGTCCCGCCCGGCTAACTCTTCGAGCTTTCCCGCTGCAACGCGTCAACCTCTTTCTGCAACGTCTCGATGAGGCTCTTGAGTTGCGCGGCGTCTTTCGCGTCGCGCTTTGCTGCGGAGAGTTTTTTCAGGGCGGTGAGTTGCGCCACCTTGAGCGCGTGCGCGGCGGGCACTTTTACGTCCGGTTCGACGCCCGTGCCCTCCCAGTTGGTTTTAGTGATGGGGCTGATGTAGCGCGCGAAGGGAACCATCACGAAGAAATGGTCGTTCAGACGCCGCCCGCTGACGGGGTGCGCGCCGCCGCCCGTCGTCTCGCCGACTATGACGGCGCGCTTCAGGTTTTTAAGCGTGTAGCTGATGTCTTCGGCGGCCGAGAAGGTGAATTTGCTCGTCAGGATGTAAACGTCCTTCTGCCCGTAGCGCCGCCCCGGCACTTTGTCGAACGACCACGACTCAAGCGTGCTGTCGGCGATGCGGTCGTAGGCGCTGCTCAGGTGGATGGACTTGTCGAAGAAGTAACTCATCAAGAGGGTGATGGTGTTGCTCGCCCCGCCGCGACAACGGCGCAGGTCTATGATGAGCGCGTCGGTGTCGGCCAGACGGTTCATCGCGTCGGAGACTTTTCCTTGCGCCTCGTCCGAAGGATCGAACACGCTGAAATCCAGATAGCCCAGATTGCCTTCGAGCGTCTCGACTTTTTCCAGCCCCAGACTGCGCGCCGCAGCGGCGTCTGCGCCCGCACGGCGCACGACGACGGGCGCGCCGTCCGGCGCCGGAGCGGCCTGCGGCGGCGCGCCGCTGTCCGGCTCGCGCACGACGCGACGCCCGCCCGCTGCGTCAGAAGAAGGACTGCCGCCGCCGTCGTCCGGCACGCGACGGCGCATGATGCGCGCGCCCGGGATGTCGCCGTCGGTCAACACTGCGGCGCGATAGTTGACGCGCAGGTGTTTGTCGCGGCTGACGGCCTGCAAGTGTTCCGTGAGCATCTGCGCCAACTGCTTCGCGCTCGTCACCCCTTCATACTCACGCTTCGCCGCGCGCTCGCGTATGGCCTGCTCCATCCGCGTCGCCACTTCCGGATAGACATAACCCTCGCGCAAATTCCTGAGCGTGCCTTCGATCACCTCGGTGCGCGTCGCGGCGTCAATCGTCATGTCGGGTTGTTCCGGCAGGCGCGGCTGCTGCGCCGCGTTGAAACTCGCGAGCGCGACGACGAAAGCGAGCGCGGGCAACAGGAGACCGGCTGCCGTGTGTCGAATGATGAGCGGGCGGAGCGCGGGCGCGTTTCTACGTTTCAGTCGCGTCTCCCGTTTCAACAGTTGAGAGATGCTTGAGAGTGTCGGACGCATTTTAGTTTCTTCCTTTCAAACTTACCGAATCATTGCCCATTGCGGCGGCGATGCACTCGCGCATACTAGACGGGAATCGGGCGCGAATGGTTAAGCCGACGTAAAAGTGTTTGTTAAGGATGTAAAATTTCGCCGGTCGTATTTTCCGGCTGAGGTGTGGCGCAGGCGAGCGTTCGGAGGGCGCGTTTAGAGGCGGGGGCAACGGCGGATTGGCGGCATTTGTCCAAAGCGAATTGATTCTATGTGTTCGCTTCGTCTATCACCACGTGGGCGAACTCTTCGACGAGATGCTTGATCCGCCCGAAACAATGCATCTCGAAATCGCCCGCGCCCGCTGACCTGCCCGTGATCAGCCACATCCAGCGCGCGAGGCTCAGGAAGTAATGATCGGTGTCGCTGAGCAGCGCAGGCTCGGCCACGTGCGAGTGGTAAACGCCTGCCAACCCGCCCGCCTCGCTCAAACCGTCGGGGAGCACAAGCAGTTCATCGACATCGAGTGCGAAACTGGTTGGAGAATGATCGAAGTTGTGGCAGGCGCGGCTGTGCGTGATGACGAGCTTCGAGCCGCTGGCATAACCATATAGCCCGCCGCAAATCTCCACGTCAGACTCTATGGTCAGGCGTCGTATCGTTTCGTAGACAGGCCGCATGATCCATATCCGGGCTAGATCATGCGGCACAGCTACGAGTTTCCTGCGTCTGCGCTTCATGCCGTCAGAAGTTGAAGATCGGGAACTTCGCGTTAACTTTCTCGCACTGCGTGCGTAACCAGGTGCCGGGTGAAGAGGCGTTGCAGATGATGAGAAGCGTGGCAAATAGAGCGACGATGATCAGCACCACTACCCAGGCGCTGATGCTGATTCCGACCGACGCCAGTATTTTCGCCACGGCGACCGCCCACGCCGGAGGGCCACACTTACCGCGCAGGTAACTGAAACCCTCTTTCTCCGTGTAATCCATGATCGACACCTGCGCCTGAACGCCTTCGTTTGTCAGCTTACGCAGCCCGCTCAGAGTGCCGCCCGTGACGGGCATAAAGTTATACTGCGTGACCTCGAAGTTCCGGCGAAACTCCGTCATCATTTCCGGCGCGCATCCCACCTTGCGGAAATATTCGGTGACGACCTGCGTAAACGGGTGCTTGTCGTTCGACAGATTTGCCATGAGCGGCGTGAGATGCTTCTCCACCACTTTGTCGAACTTCGCCTGGCTCAGCGTATCAACTACCTTATCAATCTCGGCAAACGCTTCCTTAAAAGTCTTCCGCATCTCCGGGATTGTTTTGACGAACTCGCCTTCGAGGTCTGAGGGGACATCTCCCCTGCCGAGCTTGAGCGACCAGAGGCGGCGCTCGCGCCGGTGTATGTTGTTGTAGCTGGATATCTTCTCGGTGAAATTATTAAACGCTTTGGCTGCGGCATCTACGTTGAACGCTTTAAAGGCTGCCTGAAAAGTTCGATCTTTGATGAGCGCATCTATCTGCGGGGCGCTCACGTCGTAGAAGGCTGCCAGGGTTGGATTGGCGAGTTGTGGGGCGATGTTTTGCTTAGCCATGTTGTCCTCCATCATCAAGTAGAGCGATTGGGGTGAGACCACCTAGGGAGTGACCAAGGTAGCAGGAATGCGAGGGCTTGAGCCGGAGAAGAATATGCCTGTTGCTTAAACCAGTCAATACTCATGTTCGCTTCAACGCATTAAATTTCCCTTGACGCCGGACGCCGGACGCCGAAATCAACCCGCCGTGCCCGCAAAGCCGAAACCACGCAGGCTCTCGATGAGAAAGACTTTGATTCGCGTTCGGCTCGAATCGCTTGTCGGGCGGCGTGAGGTTTACATTGCGGTGTGGAAGTTATCGCTGCCTCTCATTCACAGCGATATGGAGACCAATGACTCTTCTATTTTTTGCTTAAAATCAATATCCGTATTAAGGCTGCGAAAATTGTATTGCTCTGCTTCCTTTTCGATATAGCTGCCAAAGTAACTGATCATTTTTGCAATAGCCGGGAAGGTACTTTCATTCCTCGTATTATTAATAACCCAGTCGCCCCCGCCGGTGTTTGCTTTAAGACCGGAAACAATATGCTCCACGTTGATCTTGTAAAGAAAGATTATTTTCAACTTGTCCTGATTCTCAGCAGTGACCATCGCGTGTAACAGGTGCGGGAGAATTTGCCATCCCTCCAGTATCAACTCGTGTTCGTCATCTATGGCATATTTAATAAAATTCTCAATGCCAGCCCAGTATGTTCGAGCCTGGCATAAATAGAAGTTGACGATCTGTTCGGTAGAGTATCTGGAGTAAAAAACATCATTACTAAAATTGGTTTCCTCGCGCGCCACGCGAAGCGGCAATTTGTTTATATATTCCTGCTCCGGGATGTAAGGGGCAACGACAGTGGTGACGTGGTCTAGAGTAAAGTACGGAAGAGATGTTTTCTTCGCCAACGCTTCAGCCAGAGTTGTCTTTCCGCATCGCGGCGCACCGCCGATTAAGTAGATCATAAGAAGAAATTCCTCAACCATCGGCCAGCCAGACGCAACACGGTCGTCGCCCCGCGCCCGAATTCAACCGCCCGCGCGAACAGCATTCTAGCAGAGTGAAAAAGAGGAGGATGAGCCGGGTGCTATCATGCGTTCCGTCTGCCACGAGTTGCTGGGTAGCCTCTGCGGAACGGGTTGACGCCGCTCGCGGTTCAGCCTTTTTCTGGCAGGCGATCCAACACGTGCGTGGAGAAAGGGGCGGGGATGTTAAGAATGTAAAATCTCGTGCGGGGCGGGTTTCAGGGCGCGCGGGCTATGCTACATTGCAGGCGTGAGAGGCGGGTTTGGAAAGCGTCGGCCATCGCTCGTGCTGCTGCTGTTGGCGGCGGCGCTCGTCGTGCTGCTCGGCGTGCTCGCGGCGTTGCAGTATCGCTGGCTCGGTCAGGTGAGCGAGGCGGAGCGGGAACGTATGCAGGCGACGCTGCGTGCGGGCGCGGCGCGCTTCGGCGAGGACTTCGACCGCGAACTCGCGCGCGTCTATTTCAATCTGAAGCTCGACGCGAACACATGGGGCGGGCGCAACGGCGAGGCTTACCATGCGCGCTTCGAGCAATGGCGCGCGGCCACGCAGCATCCTGAACTCGTGCGCGAAGTGTATGTCGTTGACGGCAGCGACGTGAACAGCCCGCCGCGACTGGCGCGCTTCGACCGTGCGACGCGGGAGTTCGTGCCCGCAGACGCGTGGCCTGCCGCGTTCGATAACCTGCGGCGTCGCTTCGAGCGGGCGCGCGAGTTGCCGAATCCGCACGCAGAGGATGAACTCTTCGCGCCGCAGCCGAACGTCGAACAGGATATTCCCGCCGTCATCATTCCCGTCATCAACGCCGACGCGGACGGCGACGAAGCCTTCGCGCCGGAGAACGAGCGCAAATTCGTATTGACCAACTACTCGCCGCTCGGCACATACGCCGTCGTCGCGCTCGATCTTGACTACATCAAGCGTGAGATGTGGCCTGCACTGGCGCGCCGCTATTTTTCGAGCGGGGATAGGCTCGATTACCACATCAGCGTGGTTGACGCGGGCGACCCGCAAAAGATCATCTATCAATCCGCGCCGGGCACGACGGCTGCCGCAAAGGATGCGTCGGCTGCCGCGCACGCGTCGGGCGGCGACGCGCGCGCAGACATTTTTCAGATTCGCCTCGACGAGATGGAGGCTTTCCTCCCGCCGCCCTTCGCGCGCCGCACGGTCGTCGAGCGGGAGGCGAATGCGCCGCAGGCGGCGGGCGCAACGCGCGGGAAGAGAATGGAGGTGCGCGTCTTCGAGAGCCGGACGAGCGAGGTGAAGACGCGCCGTTTCAGCCTCGCCGGTGCGCGCGCGGGCAACTGGCAACTCGTCGTGACGCACGCGGCAGGTTCGCTCGACGCGGCGGTGGACGCGGCACGCCGTCGCAGCCTCCTCGTCAGCTTCGGCATCCTGTTGCTGCTCGCGGCGAGCGTCGCTTTGATCTTCGTCTCGACAGACCGCGCGCATGGCCTCGCGCGGCGGCAGGTGGAGTTCGTCGCGGGCGTCACGCACGAATTGCGCACGCCGCTCGCCGTCATCTGTTCGGCGGGCGAGAATCTGGCCGACGGGCTGGTCGAGGAACGGCGGCAGGTGCGGCGCTACGGCGAGGTGATTCATCAAGAGGGGCGGCGCTTGAGCGAGATGGTCGAACAGGTGTTGGAGTTCGCGGGCGCAGAGTCGGGGCGGCGCGAGTTGACGCGCGAGCCGGTTGCGGTCGCAGACGTGATAGACGCCGCGCTCGCACGCGTCGGCACGGGCGCGAACCCGCAAGAGGCCGCGTTCGAGATCGTGCGCGACGTGCCCGCCGATCTGCCGCCGATTCTGGGCGATGCCGCCGCGCTCAGCCGTTCGCTGCAAAATTTGCTCGTGAACGCTTTGAAGTATGGCGGCGATAGTCGCCGGGTGCGATTGTCTGCGCGGCGCGTCGAGGGCGGGCGGCGCGGCGCGGCGGCGGGGGAGGTGCGGATCAAGGTGGAGGATCGCGGCGCAGGCATAGCGCCCGCCGATCTGCCGCACATCTTCGAGCCGTTTTATCGCGGGCGCGAAGTGGTCGCCGCGCAGATTCACGGCAACGGTCTGGGCTTGAGTCTGGTCAAGCAGATCGTGGAAGCGCACGGCGGGCGCGTCAGCGTCGAGAGCGAAGTGGGGCGCGGCAGCGCGTTCACGATTCACCTGCCCACCGCGACACAAGCGCCGACGAACGGCGACAGACGGCATGACCACGCGCGGGGCGAAGACGTATGAACCAGCGCATACTGCTCGTCGAAGACGAGCCGGGACTGTTGATGACTTTGACCGACCGGCTTGTGAGCGAAGGCTTCGCGGTC
>DASQDV010000750.1:0-4126 GCA_035633995.1 Pyrinomonadaceae bacterium
ACGACCGACCTCGACGGCCTCATCTACACCTTCAACGCCGCCGCCGAAGAGATTACCGGTTACACCGCCGAAGCCTTGCGCGGGCAGGACGTGTCCATACTTTTCGGCGCGCTCAAGTTTAAGATCGAGGAGTCTTTGCGCGCGGCGGCGGAGGGCACGGCCAGCCCGCGCTACGAGGCCGACTGTCTCACCGCAGACGGCTTGCGCCTGCGACTCGGCTACAGCATCTTCCCGCTCTTCGGCGAGACGGGCGCGCGCACCGGCCTCGTCATCACCTTTCAGGATTTGACGCAGGTGCGTGCGCTCGAAGAGACTTCGCGGCGGCAGGACAGGCTCGCGGCCGTCGGGCGCGTCGCCGCAGGCATCGCGCACGAGATACGCAACCCGCTTGCGGCCATGCGCGGCTCGATACAGGTCTTGCGCTCCGAGATGGACGGCGACCCCGGGCAGGCCGAACTGATGGAAATCGTCCTGCGCGAATCCGACCGCCTCAACCACATCATCACGGACTTCCTCACCTACGCGCGCCCGCGCCCCGTCTCGCTCGCCGACACGGACTTGCGTGAACCCCTGCGCGAAACCTTCACGCTCCTGCGCCACAGCCCTGAGACACGCGCCGAACACGTCATTGAAGAGGACTTCCCCGACACGCCCGTCCGCGCGCAGGCCGACGCGGCGGGCTTGCGCCAGGTCTTCTGGAATCTCTCGCGCAATGCGCTCTCGGCCATGCCTGCGGGCGGCACGCTTCGCGTCGAACTGCGCCCGACGAGTTACGGGCGCGTCCGCATCACCTTCACAGACACGGGCGCGGGGATGTCGCCCGAACAGGTCGAAAGATTGTTCGAACCGTTTTCATCTTCCACGACGGGCGGCACGGGACTCGGCCTCTCGATTGTTTATCAAATCATCCGCGATCATGGTGGTACAATAAACGTCCGCAGCCGCGAAGGACACGGCACGACGATCATCATCGAGTTGCCGGAGAATCGGAAGTGAAGACGCTCGCTCAATCGTCAGGAAGCACTTTCATGAATAAACTTCTACTCGCTCTGACTTGTCTTCTTCTCACCGGCAGTTTTTCCTCCGTTCGCGCGCAGTATGTCAATCCGATGCCACGTATGGAAGACGTGCGGCGACAGCCGATTGAACTCAAGGGCGCGACCCTCTCGACCGAAGCCCTCGCGAAGGATATCGCGGATGCTGCATATTGGAAGTTGGGCTGCGGGTGGCTGGCTAATGAGGCATCGGGTGTCAACGGAGTAGTACAGCTCGGCTTTGACATGCCCGGATTTGCTAAACAAGGCGACCTGATTTGGGAAGTCAGGGTGGTGCTGATGCACACCCAATTGAGAGCCTTGATCTGGGTTCACTCCGAGACGGGGAAGGTAAAATTTCTGATCGCTCCGGTAACCCCGAAGGCAGATAAAACGAAGCCTTGCACTTAATTTCGTCTATCTAATTTTGTCATGGCAAATCTCTTAATCGTTGACGACGAACAGGGCATGCGGCAGTTGTTGTCGCTCGTGTTCGGGCGCGCGGGTCACACGGTGCGCGCGGCGGAGAACGGGCGGCGCGCGGTCGAGTTGTTGCGCGAAAGTCCGGCTGATCTGATCGTCTCGGACGTGCGTATGCCGGACATGGGCGGCATCGAACTGCTCAGGGCGGCGCGCGAACTCGCGCCCGACGTGGCGGTCGTGATGATGACGGCCTTTGCCACCGTCGAGACGGCGCGCGAGGCGTTCAAACTCGGCGCGGACGATTTCATACAGAAGCCTTTCGACGTTGACGAGTTGAAGTTGATCGTCGAGAAGGCTCTGGAACTGCGCCAGCTCAAGCAGGAGATACAGGACTGGCGCAAGACGCAGAGCGAACGCGGGCGGCTCGATCAGATCATCGGTCGCTCGCCGCGCATGCAGGCCGTCTATCAGATGATCGAGACGGTGGCCGCCGTCCAGTCCACGATTTTGATCACGGGCGAATCGGGCACGGGCAAGGAACTCGTCGCACGCGCCGTGCATAATCTCTCGCCGCGCAGCGACAAGCCTTTCGTCTCGATCAACTGCGGCGCGTTCACCGAGACGCTCCTTGAATCCGAACTCTTCGGCTACACGAAGGGCGCGTTTACGGGCGCGACGGCGAATCGCAAAGGTCTGTTTGAAGCGGCAGACAGGGGCACGATCTTTCTGGACGAGATCGGCGAGATGTCGCCCGCCATGCAGGTGAAACTTTTGCGCGTGCTGCAAGAGCGCAAGGTGCGCCCCGTCGGCGGGCACGAGGAGTTGGCGGTGGACGCGCGCGTCATCGCCGCGACGAACCGCGACCTGCCCGCGATGGTCAAGGCCGGGACGTTTCGCGAAGATTTGTTTTACCGCGTCTCGGTCATCCCGATTGAACTGCCGCCCTTGCGCGAGAAGCGCGAAGACATACGCGAACTCGTCACGCACTTCGCCGAAAAATATTCCGCGCAGGCCGGTCGCAGTTTAACCGTCTCGGAGGGGGCGATGGCTCTGCTCGAACGCTACTCGTGGCCGGGCAACGTGCGCGAACTCGAACACACCATCGAACGCGCCGTCGCGCTCGAACGCACAGACCAGATTCAACCCGAACGCCTCCCCGAACAGATCACCAACTACAGCCCGGCGCGCGTCGCGGGCGCGCTCGACCTGCCCGACGAGGGAATGAACCTCACGGCGCATCTCGATCAGTTGGAGAAGACCTACCTGCTCGAAGCCCTGCGCCGCACCGGCGGCAACCAGACGCGCGCCGCCGAACTGCTCCAACTCTCCGTCCGCAGCCTTCGCCACCTGCTCGACAAGCACGGCATACGCAACCTTACCGCGCAAATCCGCAACGATGCCGCACGCGGCGCACACGAATAAGAGCTAAAGGGAAAAGGGTAAGGGGCCAAGGGGAAAGGTTAAAAGAAAGCAGCGCACGATGCGCGTGCCGCTTTTCTTTTCCTTTCCCCTTACCTTTACCCTTTCGCCCTTCCCCTTGTCTTCAACCGTCTTGGCATGAGCGTTGCTCGGCAGTCGTTGAGTTTGACCGCAAGGTCAGTCAGATTGATTGGTTAAGGTTGAAACAGCTTAGCGATGCAGATGCGCTCCACTTCTCAAACTCAACGCGGCTTCTCGCTCATCGAACTCCTGATCGTGGTCGCCGTCATCTGCATTGTGGCCGCGCTCGCCATCCCGAATTTCCTCAATTCGCGGCAGGCCGCGCACAACGCCAGCGCGTTCAGTTCGCTGCGCCTGATTCACTCCGCTCAAATCGCCTACCGCTCTCGCTTCAACCGGTACGGAGATTTGACCGAACTCAAAAACGCCGGGACTCTCACCGACCCGCTCATCACGGGCGGGCAGCGCAGTAACTACAGTTTCGTCATCAACGCGGCGACGCTGGGCGCGGACTACTACGAAGTGTCTGCGACGCCTTCGGTCGCGCCCTGGCGCTACTATTACATAGACGCCAGCGGCGTCATACGCAGCGAGAACGGCAGGGCGGCTGACGCTTCCAGCCCGCCCATCAACTATTAACGGCGCGCCCGCGCCGACGCCGCAAGGCCGCTGCAAGGCCGCACTCTCCCCCTGTCTGGCCGCCTTCGGAAAATTTTGGCATCTCCCCATAAAGTTGTTACGGACACTGTCCGGCGCCGGGCGTCTGCTCCGGCGTCAGACGCCCGGCGTTTTGACAAAATTCGTCACCTCGCATCTGACGCGTTTTGTTAATCGTCGCCCGAAGTCTGCCCCGGCACCTCCCCCTCACGCGTGTCCCCGCATGAAAAACCGCCTTTTACGGCCTCAACACGTAGCCTTCCGGCGCACGCCGCGTGTGGCATGACTCTTGTTACTTCCGAGTTCAGCACGGCGCGTGGCCTGCCCAAGAAGGCGACCGTTGGCGCGTAAACAAAAAACTAACCAGTACCCCTTGCCATAAGGAGCAAACGAAAAGAAATGCAACAGAACAAAGGCCAACGCGGCTTCTCACTCATCGAACTCTTGATCGTCGTCGCGATCATCGGCATCATCGCCGCCATCGCCATCCCCAACCTCCTCGCCTCCAAGCGCTCCGCCAACGAAGGCTCCGCCATCGGCTCGGTGCGTTCGCTCAACACGGCGGAAGCCAC
>DASQDV010000751.1:0-4158 GCA_035633995.1 Pyrinomonadaceae bacterium
CGCGGCGTTGTTCGGCGCGTAGTAGGTCTTGAAGAAATTGCGCACGTCTTCGAGTGTGGCGGCTTCGATGTCGGCGAGGTCGCCGTAGAAGTTGTGCGCGTTGTACCAGTTGGTGTTGGCGTACTGCGGCATGTCGAGCCACGGGAAGCCGCCGTAGGGCACGTTCAGGACGTTGACCTTGACTTCGTTGCCGACCACGCCCTGCTGGTTCTTCAAGTTCTCTTCGGTGATGGCGAGTCCGCGCATGCGGTCGGCCTCAGCCCAGAGCGCGGTCTCCAGTTTGTGCGCGGGCATGATCTCGAAGTAGTTGGTGAAGTCGAAGCGGGTCGAGCCGTTGAGTATCCCGCCGTTCTCCTGGACGAGGCGGATAAATTCCATCTTGCCGAGATTCTGCGAGCCTTGAAACATCATGTGCTCGAAGAGGTGCGCGAAGCCGGTGCGCTCCTTCGGCTCGATGCGAAAGCCGATCTGGTAATAGACGGCGACGGCGACCGTCGGCGCGGACGTGTCCGGCGAGAGCACGACCTTTAAGCCGTTCGGCAGTTTGTAATAAGTGACGGGCACGTTGAAGCTGTTCTTCGCGGGCGCGGCAGCGACAGGGCGTGCGGCGCGTCTCTGCGCCTGCGCGAAAGATGAGAACGCAAAGACGAGGCCGAGCGCAGCGGCGACGACGACAGGGCGGCGAACGCGATTTCTCATAAGACCTCCAAACTTGACTTGAGACTAAATTCAAAAACTTGAACGAGCACGCTCAGGCATGTGCGCGCCGTTCGTAAAGCCACTGATTATTTTTGAACGTTAAGGCATCAACCGCGCGTGACGCGAGAAGGAGAGCCGCGCGCAATCCGGCGACGGCGACTCTTCCGAAATTTCGTGTCTTGCGGTTGAAAGAAAGTTACGCGCTTATTTTACAAAGCAAGTGTGCTAACGGGAAGCGCGCGACGAAAGTTTCAAAGGGAGCGGCGAGATGGGGACAGGCGAGCGACGATGAGCCGCGCGGGCGGCGACAAGTCAATAGCCCTTCCCTGATGATGAGGGCTACCCTCGGTCGGCGCTCGCGCGGCTCTCAAACCGTTTGCCGCCCGGCGTCCTTATAAACGCGCGAGGGCGCGTTCGGCGAGCGTCTTGATCTTCTGCTTGCGCGCTTCCTCGCTGTCTGCGCCGCCGATGCTGATGCGGATGAGGGTCTCTTTTTTGAAGGCGTAGAGCGTGCTGTTGGCGTTGGTGCTGATCCAGTAGGCTTCGTCGCCGATGCCTGAGACGGGCTTGGCCGGTTCGCCCGCGAGCGGCTTGCCCTTCAGTTTCCGGCGCTCGTTCTTCGCTTCGCGCTTGTCTTCGGCGCGCTCAAAGTTGGACTTCCAGAACTCGCGCACGCTCTGTGTGCTCGTGCCGCGCTCGGTCACTTCGAGGCTGACGGACTTGGTGAAGGTCGGCGTCGTGTAAAAACATTGCGTGATGGCGAAGGGCGAATCGGTGCGGCGGCTGGGCTTCATCGCGCTGACGGCTTCGCCCTGCACGGCCTTGATGTCGTCGGAACTGAGCAGCGTGCAGGCGTCTGCGACCTTCGCGGGAGACGACGACGGCGGCGTCGCCGTCGAGTTCGCGCCCGTCGTCGTGGCAGCCGCCGTCTGGCCGGGCACGCCCGCTGCGGGGCTGGCGTTCGCCTGCGGCGAAGCTGTTTGCGGCGCGCCTGTGGTATTTGTCGGCGTCGGTTGTCCGGCGGCGGTTTGCTGCGCGCTGCCGGAAGGAGAACTACAGCCGGATGAGGCCGCGACGAGCAGGCAGAGTGAAAGTGCGAGATGGCGTTGAAGGCGCATGCCGGAAACTTCCTCCGATGATTCTTGAATAGCTAACAAACGATAAACTTCAACAATGGCGGCGGCGCGTTCAGCGCTTGCCGCCGAGCGCTTCGTCAACCGCCGCGCGCACGTCTTTGCCCGTCAGCGCGGTGAGCTTGCGCCCGTTGACGAAGATGACGGGCGTGCTGTCCACGCCGAGCGAACGGGCGCGCGCGTGGTCGGCGACGATGCGCGTGTCTACGCCGTCGCTGTTCATCTCGCGCGCGAAGCGTTCAGCGTCGAGGCCGAGCGTGCGTGCGTAGGCGGTAAAGGCCGTGCGCGCGTCGCCCGATTTCTGCCACGATTGCTGCCCGCGATAAAGCTGGTCGTGCATCTCCCAGAACTTGCCTTGCAGGCCGGCGGCTTCGGCGGCGTGCGCGGCGGCAAGCGCGTTCGCGTGGATGCGCACGAGCGGGTAGTGGCGGAAGACGAGCCGCACGCGGTCGCCGTAGTCGGCCATGATCTTTTCCAATTCCGGATAGATCGCGGCGCACGGCGGGCACTGGTAATCGCCGAACTCTTCAATCGTGACGGGAGCGTCGGCGCGTCCCTTCGCCTGCGGCGGGTTTGCGCCGGGCGCACCTGCGGCGACCTGCTGCGCGGCGGGCACCTCTCGCGTCTGTGAACGCATGAGCCACACGCCCGCCACGACGGCGACGAGGAGGACGCCGCCGATGAGCGCAAACGGCAGCCACGACTTCCTGCGCCCCGCCTGAGCGGTCGAAGCGGCGGCGGCCTTCTTCGGCGTGTGTCTCGCGTGTTTCTTGCTCATGAAAATTCAGAGTTGCGCTGAAATGAATTGCCGGAACCGTTGGCGCGTATCCTACCATCATTCAATAGCCGTTCTGCAACTCTCTACGGCAACGCCGCGCACGCGACGGCGACCGGAAAGTGACACCGTTTAATAAGTCTCGTCATAAGTCTCGTGCCGAACTTCAACCCGGCACGCTTGCCGGAGCGAAAGATGGCTCGCGCCCCGAACTTGGCGGCGCGAGCCATGAAATTTTCTGAGACACGGGAGCGACGCGCGTGCCTGCCGCGCGCCCCGCGCGCTCAGAGCGTGAAGTTGATGACGCGCGCGGCGATTTGCCACGCGACCGACTCGAACTGCTGTCGCGGCGTGAGGTCGTTCGACGAGGACGCCGCCGACGAAGCGCCGCCCGCGCAAGCGTCGTTCCCGCTGAGCGTGTACGTGCCGTCGCCCGTGATGTCTGAGGCGGTGGCGGCGTTGCGGATGCCCGCTTCGGGTCGCGCAAAGAAGGTGCGCGCGTTGACCCCGCTCATGGAATATCCCGCGCCGACATTTTCGGCGTTCGAGGTCGGGAGCGTGATGGTGATCGTGCCGTTCGCCGGATCGTAGCTGCCCGAAGCGTCGCCGAGTTTCGTCGGCTGGTTCGTGTAGGGGCTGGGAACGGCGCTGCCGTCGAGCGGCGTGGCCGCGCCGAACTTGCCGTACTCGAACCTGACGTTGCCTTGCGCGTCGGAGAGCATCGCCACGTAGCGGCGGTCGAAGTCCGCGTCCGGCTGGCGGCTGTTCCAGATGATGAACCACTGGCTCGAAGGCGGCGCGGTGTTGCCCGCAGTTCCGGAGCCGCCGACCTTGAGCGTGAAGACGAGTTTGTTCTGACCCGCGCCGAGGAAGGGTTCACTGATGTGGAGCGACTTGATGTTGACGCGCGTGTCGGGCGGCGTGTTCTGCTGTGTGTCGAGGTCGCCGCCGTCGTTGTTCACGTCGTTGACGACGAGCAGCCCCGCGCCGTCGCACGCGCTCGCGCTCACCGCGCTCGACGGGTTGAACTCTTTGTAAGCGCCCTCGCCCGCGCCGTTGACGGCGGTGACGCGGTACGACTGCCCCGCCGTGTAAGCCGTGTCGGTGAAGGTCGTCCCGGTGGCCGTGCCGAGCAGAGAGACGTTCGCGCCGTCGCGGCGGTAGATTTTGTAATTCGTGATCGCGGAGCTGCCGTGGTCGGGCGCGCTCCAGGAGAGGTTGACGGTCGAACCGCTGCGGCTGCCGGAGACTGCGGGCGCGCCGGGCGCGGAGACGGCGGGTGGATCGTATGCCGCAAACATGCGCTTGCCGCCGGACTGGCGCGCGATGTACGCCTTAGCCGAGAAAGAGTTCGGCGGCCCCTGCACGCACGCGCCGATGCAGCCGTCGTCGTAGCCGACGAGCACGCGACCGCGCTTGTCAATCGTCGCGTCGAAGAAGTCGAGCATGTTGCGACCCGGATCGGCGTGGGTGATGCCGCCGCGCTGAATCGGATCGTTCGGCGTGGTGTTGACCACGTTCCAGGTCTTGCCGCCGTCGTAGGTCGAGGCG
>DASQDV010000752.1:0-3485 GCA_035633995.1 Pyrinomonadaceae bacterium
TTCTTCGTCAACGGGCGCATGACGAACGAACGCAGTTACGAAGGTATCAAAGCCGCCATCGAAAAGGCTCTCGCCGAGACGGGCAAAAAATAGCTCCGCTGACAACCGGGCGACAGGAAAGGCGCACGCCGCCTCAGGCACAGAGAGTTATGGAACGCGGAAGTAGGAACGCGGAACGATAAATAAAAGCAGGAGACAGAATTCAGCATACAGAAGTCAGAAGAGAACCTGAACGGGTCTTCATTCTGATTCCTGTCTTCTGTGTTCTGTCTTCTCCTTCATCGTTTTACTCTCTCCCCTCTGTCTCTTGCGGCGGCGTGTGCTTTAATGCTTGACCGCTCATCGCCTCATCATTCCGGTTCAGCTCTCACGAATTTCACCATCTCCTGATGCAACGCCCGCCGCTCAAGGAAGAGACGCAGCACGCGCCGCCGGTTGTTGACGAGCAACAGCACGCCTTTGAACCAGCCGCGCATGTCGTATAACGTCTCAAGCGAACGCATCGCCGCGTAGCCGCACACTATAACTGTCGGCAGTGACAGCAGCGCGACGCGCCAGCCCCACCAGAAGTAGGCGAACGCACAGACGACCAGCCACGTGAAAGGCATGAGCGCGATGGCCGCGAGAATTTTCACCGTCGGCGCGATCTCGTCAACGCCGTGACGGCGGTAGAGGCGTGAGAGCAGTTCGCAGATCAGAAACGCGGGCAGGTGCAGGAGCGCGCCCGGAATCGAGAGCGGCAGGAGCGCGAGGACGAGCGCGCCGCGCAGGAGAAAATGGCGAAAGACGTGCCAGCGCGTGTGTGTCAGGAGCGACAAATTCTCGGCGTCTATGCCGAGCGCGCCGAGTTCTTCCTCGTGGCGTAAAATCCGCCGGCGCAAAGCGCCCTGCCGCTCGCCCGCGCGTACTGAATCGGGCAACAAATGCTCTGCGATGCGACGGCGCAGATCGAACTCGGCGGAGAGCGTCTGGCGCAGGCTCAAGGTTTCGTAGAGCGACGAGAAAAGCTGCTGCGCCTTCGTCACCACTTCCAACTCCTCGTCGTCTTCGACGTTCAGCGTGACGTGCAACAGAGCCTCTTCGATGCGCGCCGAGAGTTCCTTGACGGCCTCGCGCGGCGGTTCGCCATGCGCGTCCAGCCGGACGGGGCGCGCTTCAATCGGCGCTCCGAAGCGAATCAGCGCCTCGCTGCGGAAAGAGGTCATTGAAGTGTAGTACAGCCCGACGGGGACGATCTTCAGAACGCCGAGCGGTCGCTCGTCGCCCTGTGCGCCCTGCTCGACGGAGAGCGCGCCGAGCGCGATGCGCGCCGCGCCAGTTTTGACGGGCAACAGTCGCGTCGCGTTGTGCGAGACGCCTTCGGGGAAAAGCGCGATGCAGCGATTCTGCCGGAGCAGCGCGTGGCATCGTTCAAAAGTGATCCTGTTTTTCGAGAGGTTTTCGTCCGTGTCAACGCGGCGGTAGAGCGGGAGGGATTCGACCGCCGTGACGAGAAACCTGATGACCGGGATGCGGAAGAGCGTTGACTTGGCGAGGAAGGAGATGCGGCGCGGCAGCGCGCAAAAGATGAGCGCCGGATCGATCAGCCCGTTCGGATGATTCGAGACGAAGACGAGCGGCTCCGAGGCGGGAACCATGCGCGCGCCGCCGATTTCGATGCGGCGAAAGAAGAGGCGCAGCGCGATGCTCAGGATGAGGTGGACGAAGCGCCGCGTCAGGTTCCCCTTCTGCTGCTGTAGCGCCATGTCGCGGAAACGCAGTACGTAAGCATCGCGCATGAGCGGATTATAGTCCGAATGAAGGGCAGCGGTAAGTTGCGGTAAGCTTTGGCGGCGACGTCTGCTGTCAGGAGTTGCGTTTGAGTGTGATTAGGAAATTAAGATTCGTTGACGGAGAGCCGCAAAAAAGTTTGCGCGGCCGGTCATCACTAAAAAAGCGAACACCCGCGGGAGATGTCCTCACAGCATCTCCCGCGGGCTTGTTCAATCCCCCGATGCGCCGGGCGGCGCGAACTCAGAGGCTGTTTGTTCGCTTTTGTGACCGTTGACGGTCGCGGCGTAAAATGTCCTCACTACACTTACGCCTTTTATTGCGCAGAGGCTAGCACCTATCCCGGCAGGCGTCAATAATATCCGGACAAATAATTGAAGCGAGTTTCAAGCGCTCAGACGTGGCCGCGCGCAATCTCCGCGACGCCTCGAATGAGCCTTTCGACTTCTTCGCTCGTCGTGTAGCAAGCGCACCCGGCGCGCACCAGACCTTCTGTGCCGAGTGCGAGGCGTTCGATGACGGTGGCGGCGTAAAAGTCGCCGTGCGAGAGGAATAATCCGCTCGCGGCGAGCTTTCGTGCGACGAGCGTGGAAGCAACGCCGTTGACCGTAAAAGAGACGGTCGGCGTGCGCGGCGCTGTGGGCGGCGGGCCGTAAAGCCTGACGCCTTCGACCTCAGACAAGCCTTGCCAGAGCCGCGCCGTCAAGGCCGTGCCGCGCGCGTGAAGCGCTGAGAATGCCGCAACGAGACGCGCGCGTCTCGTTGCGCCCGGCGACGAGACGTGCGCGAGCGACGCGAAGAACTCGACGGCGGCGGCTGTCCCTGCGATGCCCTCGTGATTCTGCGTGCCAGTCTCGGCGCGTTCGGGCGCGTTGTCCGGCGCGGGGATCAGCTTCGGGAAATCGAGCGACTCCAACAGCGTTTGCTTGCCGTAGAGTATGCCGACGTGCGGGCCGCAAAACTTGTAGGCGGAGCAGGCGAGAAAGTCACAGTCGAGCGAGCGCACGTCAACGAGTTGGTGCGGCACGTAGTGAACTGCGTCCACGAAACACAGAGCACCTACGGCGTGCGCCGTTTCCGTCGCGCGGCGCACGTTCGTGATCGTGCCGAGCGCGTTCGAAGCCGCGCCGACGGCGACGAGTTTCGTGCGCGCGTTAACCTGCCGGTCGAAATCTTCCCAGTCGAGTTGACCCGTCTCCGCATGCATGCGCGCCATGCGCACGCGCACGCCGCGTTCCCGCGCGAGCGCCTGCCAGGGGGCGACGTTGGCGTGATGATCAAGTTCGGTCGTTACGATCTCGTCGCCCGGTTGAAGCCTGCGACCCAGCGCCCTTGAGAGATGAAAGGTGAGCGTCGTCATGTTCGCGCCGAAGACGATCTCCTGCGGCGCGGCGTTCAAAAAATCGGCGAGCGTGTGGCGCGCGTCGTCAATCAGCGCATCGGTCTCATGGCTGGCCGGATATTCCCAGTGCGTGTTGGCGTTGTGTTGATAAAGGTAATCCGCCATTGCTTCGACGACGGCGCGCGGAACCTGCGTGCCGCCCGGCCCGTCGAAATAGGCGACCTCGTTTTCGCCGTGCCGCCTGAGGAGAGCAGGGAAGTGCGCTCTAATCTCTTCGACGGGCAAGACCGCGCCGGGCTGCTGCGGTGGCGGCGGTGTCGCGTCATTCATCACACTCGTCATGTTGAATCCGGGGGCGGGGGTTCAATAGCTC
>DASQDV010000753.1:0-2124 GCA_035633995.1 Pyrinomonadaceae bacterium
TCTGCCCCGATGTGAAGACGAGTTCGCCCATCGGCGCGACGACGATGGCCTGCGGCGCGCGCGCTGTTTTCACCACGCGCCGACGCTGAAACCCGACCTGCGCCGCACGCTTTCGCGCGGCGCTCGCGGCAGGTTTACCCGTTGACGGCGTCTGCTGCGGCGTTTGACCGTCGGCGATGCCGTGCGTGCAGACGAGCGCGCACGCCAGCGAAAGAATTAGTTTCGTCATCTTGAGCGAAGTTGCCTGCGGCACGCGTCCGCCGCTGCTTCAGCAACTCTTGCCGAGGAAGTAATAGACGAGAATGAAGATCAGAATGGTCGAGATGCAGCCGCCGCCGAGTTTCCAGGCGGCGATGCCCGCGATGATTCCGCGCAAAGGCCCTTGCATAACAGTTCCCTCCCCGTGCCGTTCGTCGAAAGCGATTTGAATTCGTGTGAGCTATCGTGTACGGCAAAAAAAGGATGAAGTCAATAGTCTGAACGCCCCTCGCCCTCTCTCTCTCTCTCTGCGCGGACGAGGGGCTTCAAGCGACGGGGCGGCGGAAGAGTGCGGCTTCGGCTTCGCGTCGGCGGGTCAGTCCGGCGAGGACTCTGCCGCCCGCCTTGTTCCACTTCCCAAACTCGTTGGCCGCGCCCTCGAAGTCGCCCGCGTTCAACTTTTTCAGGAGCGTAGACTGTTTGAGATTGCCGACGCCGAGGTTGAAGGTGAAGCTCACGATGGCGGCATACTGGTTGTCGTTGAGCGAAACTTTGACGAGCGAGTCCACGTCGCGGCATTTGTCCATCACGTCGGCGCGCAGAAGGGTTTCGGCCTCTTGGATGGTGATGCCGCCGGGGTAGAGCGAGAAGGCTTTGGCCTTGTTCTCTTTGCCGCGCAGGAAATCTTTGCCGACCACGATGGCGTGTCCCCAGCCAATCGTCCAGATGCCGACGGGGTCTATGTAGGGGTCGAGGTTGGTGGTCGCGGGGTTGCCGTCGAGGATGCCTTCAAAACTCTTGATGAGATCAAGCCCGGCCTGATTGATTTCTCGCATATCACGACTCCTGATGAAGTTGAGTTGATAAGACCGCCCGATGATACGTCAGAACCGCCGCGACGAATCAGAAATATTTTTCAATCGTCGCCGCGTTCGGTTTGCGCGTCGCGAGCGAGAAGACGAACATGAGCAACGCCGAGATCAAGACCATCGGCACGACGGGCATGAAGCCGAAGATGGCCGTCCCGCCCGGCGTGCGCGCGAGGACTTCGACGCCGCCGATGGCCGCGCACACCGTCGAACCGCCCGGCGCGGGCGCGGGCACGACGGCCTGAAAGACCGCGACGGCGATGACCGCAAACGCCACCCAGACGGTTGCGGCGAGCGCGCCCCACTTCGTGCTGCCCTTCCAAAAGAGCGCGGCGATGATGAGCGGCGAGAGCGCAGCGTAGCCGGAGAAGGCGTACTGGATCGCGAGTTCAAAGATCGTCTCGGGCGCCTGGAGCGCGACCGCGTAGGCAAAGAGCGTCAGGATGATCACGAAGATGCGCCCCGTCTGCACCTGCACCCCCTCGCCGAACCTGCGTTTGCCCCCGTAAAAGGCGAAGATGTCTTCGGTGAACATGGTCGAGAGCGCGAGGATTTGCGAATCGCTTGCCATCACGGCGGCCATGATGCCTGCGCCCAAAAGCCCCGCGAGCCAGAGCGGCGCGAAGCGTTGCAGGAGCAGCAGGAGCGTGTCGTCGCCCGCCGACTGTTCGCGCAGTTGGTCGCGCTGTTCGGGCGGCATCGTCTTCCCCTGCGTTGCCAGCACGCGTCGGGCTTCGACTTTGGCGCGAATCGCGGGCACGTCCTGCACGCGGTTTGCCATCACGCCGAGAAAGACGCACGGCAGCCAGATCGCCATGATACATATAGGGTAGAAGATGACCGTCTTTTTAAACTGCCCCATCTTGCGCGCGGTCAGACAAAAAATGGCGATGTGCGGGAAGGCGATGGCCGAGAGCGGGATGAAGGTGTAGCTGAAAAAGTAGTAGGGCGAGATGCGTTCGCGCGTCAGGAGCGGCGCGGTCGCGGGCGAGGCGAGCAGACCGTTGACCGCCGACTGGAAGCCGCCCATGCCTGCGCCGATGACGACGAGCGCGAT
>DASQDV010000754.1:0-3569 GCA_035633995.1 Pyrinomonadaceae bacterium
CGCTGGTGGGAGCACGAGATGTCGGAATACCGCGCCGTCGTCTCGCCGCTCGTCGCGCGCGAACTCGAACGCGTGCCCGAACCGCATCGCACCGCCTACCTCAAACTCGTCGCGCCGCTCGAACAGCTTGAGATGACGGACGAGGCCACCATCCTCGCCGAAGGCTACATCTCGCGCGGCATCTTTCATCGCAAGTACATCGCCGACGCCCTGCACGTCGCAGTTGCCTCCGTGCACAAAATAGATTATCTAGTTACGTGGAACTTCGGTCATCTGGCAAACGTGCGAAGACAGGCGCGCATACGCCTCTTCAACACCGCCGCCGGATTCTTCGTCCCGATGATCGTCACGCCGGAGTTCTTAGTTTCAGAGTTGACAGAGAAGAAGGATTAGTAAATCGTGAATCGTAAATCGTGAATAGATAAAAACAGCTTTCGTCTATTTACGATTTACGATTCACGATTTACTATTTGCCCGACTATGTATCGCAAGCCGAGATTCCTGGAAGAACTGCACGCCATCCGCGAGGAGATGTCACGCGAGGCGGATTACGACGTGGAACTGTTCGCGGAGATGTCCCGCACGGGCGCGCAACCCGAGCACGGCCCCGAGCGCAACATTCGCGGCTTCAAAAGTCGCGCCCCGCGCGCAGACGCAGGCGACACTAAGGTCAAGATTATTCAGCAACGAAAGCGAAGTGCAAGAGGTTAGATGTTGGAGGTCAGATGCGAGTTCGGAGAGTTATGCTTGACTACTAACATCCGGCAGCTAATATCCAACATCTGTTTTCATCATGGAAGAAACGTTTGAAGCTATCGGGTTGGAAGTGCCGAGCGAGCGCGATTTCACTCACCTCGCGGAGCGCGCGGGCGATCAGGGCGAGCCGTCGCAGTTGCTCAGGCGCGGCGCTGTGCTGCACGGTCGCTGCTGGAAACTGGGCGAGGGGTTGGAAGTCTGGACGGTGCTCTATGAATCGGGCACGGGCGACATTTTTTACGCCGACTGTCGCCCCGGTTTTCGCGCGCGCTACATGCAGCGCATCAGCCCCTGGGCTTTGACCGAGTATGACGAAGAGGGCGAGGCCATCGTGCACGGCTACTGCGACGGGACGGAGACGGAAGTGCTCTTCGAGTTGCAGAACTTAACGGAGGTGGGCTTCGAGGGCTTCAACGCGCAGGAGTTGCACGTCGGTTTGTGCGGGCTGGCTTATCGTGCGCGCGTATGTGCGCGTGAAGAGAAGCCGCGCTGGCAGGCTCTCGAAGAATGCGCCCCGGCGCGCGCCGGTCACGAGAACGATTGGAGCCTGTGCGGGCGCGTGCTCTCGTTCAAACCTCTGCGCAACCCGCTCTCCGGCGGCGAACTCTACTGGGCTTACCTCGACCTCGGACATTTCAAACTCGAAGTGCTCATCAACCAGCGCTCTCTGCGCGGCGGCGCGCTGCGCGTCGGCGTCACGCTCGCCGCAGACGTTTGGCTGCAAGGTCACGTCCTCGACCGCCGCGCCCTCCAATCGCGCTACGAGGGCGTGGATCGTTCCATCAGGCAAGCCGAACTCTGGACGCGGCTCAGGCGTCGCAACTAGTCCGCCGCCGCTGTAGCGCCGCGCGACACAGTTAAGGAAAGCTCAGTTGAATGCCAGCCCTCAAGCGTCTCGCCCTCGCCGCCGTCATCTTCTCCATCCTCGCCGCCCTCGGCCTCTATTTTTTTAACCAGTACTGGATTCATCGCTTCGACGCTTTGATCGCGCGGCAGGCGAGCGTCTATCGCCTTGACCCCGATCTCGTGTGGAGCATCATTTACGAGGAGACCTATTTCAGCCCGTGGAAGATCGGCGAGGACGCCGAGATCGGTTTGATGCAGGTGACGCCGACGGTCGGGCGCGAGTGGGCGGCCGAGACGGGGATGCGCGAGTTTGCGCAGCAGATGTCGCGCGACCCGCGCAGCCTCCTCTCCGACCCGGAGCGCAACATACAGGTCGGCTGCTGGTATCTGGAAAAAATCTCGAAGGGCTACCGCGACATGCCCGACGCGGAGGCGCGCATGGTCGCCGCCTACAACGCCGGGCCGAGCCGCGCCGCCGAATGGAATCGCACCGCTGCGGGTCAAGCGCCGCTCAACGCCCAACAGTTCATCGAACGCATCGACATCGCTTCGACGCGCGCTTACGTCTCCTCGATCCTCGCGCGCTACCGCGAACTGAAACGCAAGGCGGGCGGCGCCGAGCCAAAGAAGTGACCTACCAGCAACTGCTCAAGGGGAATGCCAACTTTCGCCACCTGTGGTCGGGGCAGGTCGTCTCCGAGATCGGCGACTGGCTGAACAACATCGCCGTGCTCGCGCTCGTGCTCGAACTCGCGGGCGCAGCCCATCAGGGACGCGCCATTGCCGTCTATGCCATCGCGCGCCACCTGCCGCTGTTTTTGTTCGGCCCCATCGCGGGCGTCGTCGTTGATCGCACGGATCGCAAGCGCGTCATGATCGCGGCGGACGTTTTGCGCGCTTTTCTCGCCGCCGGATTTCTGCTCGCGCAAACGTTCTCGTCGCTGCCCGTGATTTACGCCGTCGGCGCGTCGCTCTTTGCCGTCTCGGCATTTTTCAACGCGGCCAAGCGCGCCGCGATCCCCGTCATCGTGACGGAGACGGACGAACTCCTCGCGGCCAACTCGCTCTCGGCTTCGACCACCGCCGCGACCATCGCCATCGGCTCCGCGCTCGGCGGACTCGTCGCCACCTTCATCAGCCGCGACCTCGTCTTCGTGCTCAACGCCGCCACCTTCATCGCCTCCGCCCTGCTCATCAGCCGCATCCGCCTGCCGCGCCGACAACGCGCGCACGAAACAACGCAGCGCCGCGCCGTCAGTAGTAACCGCATCGTCACGGGGTTGCGGCGCGCCTTCGTCGAATTCCGCGAGGGCTTGCGTTATGTCAGGCGCGACGGGGTGCTCGCGGCGGTCTTCATCGTCGCCGCCGGTTGGGGTTTGGGCAACGGCGTCGCACGCGCTCTCTACAGCGTCTTCGGCGCGCGGCTCGGCGAGTTGACGGCCTCGGCGTGGGCAGCGCGCCCGCGCGACTTCGGCATCTCCGTGTTGTTCGTGGCGATGGGCGCGGGCGGCGTGCTCGGCGCGCCCGTCGCGCGTCGCTTCAATGCGGCGGGCGATAGTCTGGGCGCGCGCATGGGGCGCTCGCTCGTTCTCGACGGCTGCGGCCTCGCACTCTTTACACTGATGCCGAACCTGTGGACGGCGAGCCTCGTCCTCATCGCGCGCGAGATGAACTTTGCGATTTGGTGGACGGCGCAGCAAACGCTCGTCATGCGCCGCACCGACAACGCCTACGCCGGGCGCGTCTTCGCTTCCAACGAAACATTGACGACTCTGATGATGGTCGCTTCGATGTACGCGGCGGGCGCGGGCGCAGACGCTTTCGGCATCCGCCCCGTCGCCGCGCTCGGCGGTTTCACGATTGCCTTTTCCGGCCTCCTGTGGTTTCTACTCAGGCGAAGACACGAACACGCGCCGCCCGCCGCCGCGCCCGACGCGCAACACCTTTCGACATGAACTCTCTCGACA
>DASQDV010000755.1:0-2249 GCA_035633995.1 Pyrinomonadaceae bacterium
CGGCCACGAAAGCCATCGCGCGTTCGGGGTTCGAGTCGAAGAGACTTTGCAGCGCGATGATCTTGAGTTCCTCGTTCTCCTTGCCGAGCGCGTTGTCGATGATGTCGGTCTGGCCGAGCGCGGGCGCGAGTTCGGTGAGCATCGCGTCGGCCTCCTCGCGCCAGCCCGAACGCTGGTAATCCTTGATCAGGCGCTTCAAAGCTTTGGCGGCCTCTCTCGGATTGCCCTGCCGCTTGAGGGCGTAGGCGTACCAGTAGAGCGCGGCGTCCACGTCGTTGTCGCGCGGGTAGGTGTTGATGAAGCCGCGAAATTTCTCTGCGGCCTGCGCCCATGCCTCGTTCTCGATGAGGTCGCGTCCTTCGCGAAACAACTTCATCGCGGGCGTGTTGCCCGTCTGCACGAAGCGGTTGAGCTTGGCGAGGTCTTGATTCGCACCGGAGGCCAGCGACGCGCGGCTCAAGAGAACAGAGGCGGCGGCAGCGAAGGCGACGGCGAGCATCAGCGCGACGCTCATGCGAAACGTCAGCGGCGGGCGGCGCGGGTGGAGTCGGGGGTTGAATGCGTGTGACATGATGATTGCTGTTTCCTTTAGTTAATATGGCGCGCGGAGGCGGATTCGACCGCGCTGATTTGGAGCATGGCGACGAGGTTCTGGCGGCGCATGCGTTCGCTGATGACGCGCACGTCTGCGGGCGCGGGACGATCCGGCAGGTTGGCGATGTCGATCAGGATCGGCTCAAGGCTGTCGAGCAGAGATTCGACGGGCAAGTTGCCGCGACTGGCCGCCTCGCGCCGCAGCACGATGTTCTGGTAGAGCAACTTTTTAGAACGCTGTTTGTCGTAGGCGAGGTCGGACGAGGCGCGGCTTCCGCGTTCGGCCGGGCGCGCGTTGCGGAACGAACGCAGGAGCATCTGCGCCTGCTCGACGTGGCGCGCGGTCTTCGACTCGCCCGCCGCCCCTAACACTTCCGCACTGCGCGCCGCGGCATCGTCGCCGGTTTCGCCCGCGCCCACGCCGCTATCAACTGCCTCGACATCGTTTCTCGCAGATTCCGCGACGGGCGCATCAACCCGCGTCCGGTTGAAATTCGGAGACGACTTCGGAACCTTATGCCCTGCGCTCTGGGTGCGCTGCACGGCGTTGCGTCTCTGCACGGCTGCCGCGCCGGTCTTTGCGCCGCCCGTCAATTTTGCGCCCGCCTGCTTCGGATTATTTTCGGCTACGCTGGCCCCGCCATCCTGCTTGTTGCTGTCCGGCGCTGCATTGTTCGGAACTGTCGGCGGCGCGGTTTGCGCATCGGCAGTTGAGTTGTTGTTCGCGGTGGCGGCGGAGGGCGCGTGCGGCGCATTAGTCTTCGCAATCTCGGCAGGCTGCCGGCGCGAGTTCAGGAGAGAGACGACGCCGACGGCGACGCCGAAGACGAGCAGCAACAGCGCGGCCAGCCCGACCGGACTGAGGCGCGGCATCCCGAACATTCCGGCGACGGTGTAGCGTCGGCGCGCGGGCGCGGCAGCCGTTTTGTGTTCGGCCTTCGCAGCATTATTGTTGCCGCCGCCTGCGAGTATGTGTTTGAGCGCGCGGCGTTCGGCGAAGGCGTCGAGGTCGAGCCGGTAAGAAGCGATCTGTCGCCGCAGCAAAAGGAAATCTTCGCGCGCCTCGCGACAGTCGCCGCAGGCTTCGACATGACGCTCCACCTCGCGTGCCTCTTCGCGCGCCAGTTCGCCGTCAATCAAGAGCGAAACTTTTTGTGTCCAGACGCATTTCATAATCAATCACCGCTGTCCGACTTCCTGCCAACTTCCCCGCCCGCCGTCTTTCAACCGGCCTGACCGCTCCGGCGCGCGAGCGCGTTCTCTCGCTTGCCCCAACGCTCGCGCAAAAGCGTGCGCGCACGAAAGACATCAACCTTGACTTTGCCCTCCGAGACGTTCAGCACCGATGCGATCTCGCGATAGCTCATCTCCTCCTGCTCGCGCAGGAGCAGTGCGGCGCGTTGCTGTTCGGGCAAGGTCTTGAGCATGTCCATCACTTGATCTTTGCGCTCGGCCATCTCGAATTCTTCTTCCGGCGTCGGCACGTGCGCGCGGAAAACGTCAACCACTTTACCGAACAGACGGTGGCGCGTGTTGTGCCGGTTCAACTCGTTCAAAGCGAAGTTGCGTGCCACGCGATAGAGCCAGAAACGCGCCTCGCCTTCCGGCAGGCTCCGCAACCCCGTGCGGTGCAACTGCAAAAAACTTTCCTGCGC
>DASQDV010000756.1:0-2909 GCA_035633995.1 Pyrinomonadaceae bacterium
ATTCGATCTGAGTTTTACCGCGTCGTAGTCAACCAAGTACCCTTCGCGCACGGCGCACTCATAGTCGTAGCGGTACACAACTTCGCTGAAGTACGAGGTCGTATGCTTTGCGGGCGTTGCCGTTAAACCGATCTTGAGGGCGTCGAAGTGTTCGAGGGTGTTCCGCCACACGGAAAGTTCGGCAGACGTATAACCACGGTGGCACTCATCGGCGATAACGGTGTCAAAGGCGTGAATTGGGATGTCGAGTTTGAGCGCGTCTTCGTCAATCGCCTCTTCGCTGCGGTTAAGAATAACCTCGTCACCGAAGAGGCTCATCGCCATCCGTTGAATCGTGCAGACGTAGACAAAGGCGTGTTGGGGCTGCGGGTCAGTCAGGTAAGAACCGGGCAACACTTTAGGATCAAACGGCGCATCCTCATCAAGGTCTTCGCACTGGAACCGTTGACTATAAACTTCGTAGATGCGGTCAAACTTTAAACCCTGTTCCGGCTCAAAAGAGGCAAACGCCCTGACCGCCTGCGCCGCCAACGCCCGCCGGTCAACGAGGAAGAGGACACGGCGCGACATCCCCGATTTCATCAATCGGTAAATTTGATTGACCAGCGTGAACGTCTTTCCGGTGCCGGTTGCCATTGCGACAAGCATATTGCGCTTCCGATTCGCAATAGCTTTTTCTATAGCGTTGTTCGCCTCTACTTGATACGGGCGCAAACGTGGGTGATCGTTCTGATTCGTACTAAGCCACTCGCTTGCCCCCTGAAAATTATGGCTAAACAGTTCGCGGAGAGCATTCGGCGTGTGGAAGCGTGTCACCTTGCGCGAGCGATTAAGCGTGTGACGGACATCGTGAAACCAGATAACTTCTCCGTTGGTAGAGTAAAGAAAAGGAACGTGGAAGCCATCAAAGTTGAGCGGATTACTTGTCGCGCCGCGTGAATACCTTTCGGCTTGTGTCAAGACGTTTTGCGGCCCAAGCGTCAATTTCTTCGCCTCCACGATGCCGAGCAGGCGACCGTCAACACATAAACCGTAATCCGCCGGGCCATTGCTAGTCGGAAACTCTTCAATTCCTGTATCGCCATACCAGCTTAAAGGTCTAGCCTCCTCGTAGGGCGCAATTTTCCAGTGCGAAGCCTTGAGCTTCGGGTTAATGCGCCGCGCCCGCGTTTGCCTTTCTGATTCCATCTCTATTTTCGGTGAGTGCTTAGTTAATTGAAAGGCGGACGATCTCCGAGCAAGATGAGGGCTTCCTCAACGCGCTTAATGAGAATAATAGTTATTCATCCTAACTACTTTTGGTTTGTATCAGTTTTGCGCGGTCTGCCGGGCTTGCGGTGTGCTACGAGTTTCAAATCGCTCTCCTTTATCAAATGGTCTCGTCCAAACTGTTTTGATGGCAAGCGACCAGATTCAATCAAAGCACGCACACGCCGCATACTCACACTCAGCCGCTCCGCGACTTCACTTGTAGTCAACATGGCGTCGTCTTCCATGCCGCTTTTATACATTAAAAAAAGTGTTCCGCAAAGGAATAAATTATTGACTAAACTGTGCCCCTGCGGTATAATTTTCTTGTGCAGTGAACATCAGCACAGGAGAGAAAGAGTAGGTGATAAATATAGATGAAAACAGGATGGAGAGAGTGATCCAAGAGGCATTCGATAAGGTTCCTGGTTCGCGCCGCTGGCAGACCGCGATTGTTAAAGCAAAGCAGGAAATTGAGTCCAATCCGTTTATGCACTTTGATGGGCAATCGCTTTTGATCCTCTCGCCGTCCGGTGAAATCTATAGCGCGAACAGCACTTGCCAATGCAAGGCATTCACGAAAGGTCAGCCGTGCTGGCACCGCGCGGCGGCGAGGCTCATCAAGCGGTACATGGAAGGCGCTCTGAGCCGAAACGGGAAAAATAACGGGAAGTGTGAAAACGGGAAGCCCGGAGGCTTCCCGTATCTTGTTGAGGGTAAAAACTCCGGCGGTAGGACTCGAACCTACAACCCTTCGGTTAACAGCCGAATGCTCTGCCATTGAGCTACGCCGGAAGAGATGGAGTTGTGTTTGAGCGCGGCGGCGAACAGGTCGGGCGCGTGCGCGAGGGAAAATTTATAGCAGAGGGGCATTGGGGGTGTCAAACGGGGCCGCGGGCGGCTTGCGCGGGGGCACGAGTTGAGAGATTATCTGTCGCCGTAATCCCGCAGTCGGAAGCTCTACGCGTTTCTCGCGCCGCGCGTGGCGCCGAGGAGGAGGAGGGGTCTGGTATGGAGCGTCGCATCACTTCGTGGCACAGCCCGAACCTGGGGATGGAGATGCCAATCGTGGCCTACGGGCACGCGGGCTACCCGCTGCTGATGTTCCCGACGGCTGCCGCGGACTTCCTGGAGTACGAGCGGTTCCACCTGATCGGCTCCATCGCGCACCTCATCGAGGCGGGGCGCGTGCGGCCTTACTCGATCAACAGCGTCAACCGCTACAGCCTGATGAACGAGCAGGCGCCGCCGCACATCAAGTCCGAGCTCCTGGCGCGCTACGACCGCTACATCACCGACGAGGTGCTGCCGCTCGTCCGCCACGAGACGGGCGGGGCGGCGCCCCTCACGACGGGCGCGAGCTTGGGCGCCTACCTCGCCGCCAACGCCTACTTCAAGCACCCGGACGTGCTCGGCGGCACCATCCCGATGAGCGGCAGCTACGACGTGCGGCAGTGGTTCGACGGCTACTTCGACGACAACGTCTACTTCAACAACCCGGTCTCGTACCTGCCGAACCTCGAAGACGACTACTACCTGCCGCGCCTGCGCCGCGCGCAGGCCATCGTCATCCTCACGGGTCAGGGCGCCTACGAGGCCCCCGACCGCAGCCGCCAACTCTCCGACATCCTCCACGCCAAAGGCATCCCGCACACGCTCGA
>DASQDV010000757.1:0-1817 GCA_035633995.1 Pyrinomonadaceae bacterium
TGCGCGGAAACTCAAATCCGTGTCTTCGGTCAGCGTGTCGTGCTGCCAGCCGCCGGAGAGTTCGATGGCGCGGCGACGCCAGATGCCTGCCGTGCCGTTGAAGTTGAAGAAGCCGCCCGTGCGATTGCGAACGGTCTGCTCAATGACGAAGTGGCCGTCGAGCATGATGGTTTGCAGGCGCGTCAGCAGATTGTAAGCGCCGTTGATGTGCGACCAGCGCATCTGCGCGCAGCCGACGAGCGGGTCTGTGAAGTAATCAACGAGTTTGCGCAGGCAGTCGGGCTTGGGCACGAAGTCCGCGTCGAAGATGGCGAGCAGTTCGCCGCGCGCGCTCTCGGTGCCGTTGGCGAGCGCGCCCGCTTTGAAGCCGGTGCGGTCGGTGCGATGTATGTAGTGTCTGTCGAAGCCTTCGGCGCGATACTGCGCGACGGTGCGGCGCGCGAGCGCGACCGTCTCATCGGTCGAATCGTCCAAGACCTGTATCTCCAACTTCTCGCGCGGGTAGTCGAACTGCGTGACGGCGCGCAGGAGTCGCTCGACGACGTACATCTCGTTAAAGAGCGGGAGTTGGACGGTGATGACGGGCAGTTCGCTCTCGCTGAAGCGCGCTTTCGGCGCGGGCTGGATGTGGCGATAACGCCAGAAGTCCGCGACCTGCTTGATGCGGTATGCGCCGTAGATGGCGAGCACGCCGAGGATGGTGAAATAGAGGATGAGCACCGTCCAGTCGAACGCGTCGAGTTGGTAGAGGACGCTGATGTTCGACTGCGTGCTCCAGTGCCACGCATCAATAAAATCCGCCTGGAGTTTGCCGTACTCCTGATACATCTCTTCGCGCGTGCGAGAAGCGGGGTCAATTAAAAAAAGTAAAAAAAGGAACATTCCGGTCATTCTCGCTGACGAAAACTACAGCCCCGAGGCGCGGCGCGCGGTTCGTTGACCCGGCGGCGCGCTTGAAACCGACTCGTGCCGCCTAAGCACCCTTCACATAAAACGAGCAGCGCCCTTGCCGGACGCTGCCCCTGTTTACCGCGCACATTGTAACCGAACCGCCGCGCGCCGACAAACGAGGACAGGGATGAAGGCGGAGGGACGAGGATAAACCAGAAAAGCACTCGCTCTGCTTGAATGCTCTCTTTTATTCGTCCCTCACCCTTCCGCTTTCGCCCCTGTCTTAAAAGTTGGAGGGCGGCGGGGGCGGCATCGTGTTCGTCAGAGTATTCTGGCGTTTCTCGAAGAGTTTGACGCCGAGCAGGCCGCCGAGCGTGGCGAAGGCCACGTAGATGACGGTGTTGAAAAGCGCCGTGCCGAGGATGACGGGGAGTTTCTGCACGAAGGTCTGCGCCTGCGCCAGCTCCACCTGCCGCCGCACCTGTTCGGCCGCCTCCGGGTTGAATTGTTCAAACGCCTTCACCATAAATGCGTTGAAGGTGTCGCCGAGAATCAACCCGAGCGGGATGCCGATGGAGTGCGACACGACAGTCCCGACCAGCCCGGTCAGCGCGCCGAGTTCCACGCCCTGCCCGAGCAGGACGGGCGTGGCCGAGCGCTGCACGTATAGATAGGATGCCAGCGCGCCGCCGCCGAGCACCCACACACAACAACACAAATTGGCGAAGCTGATCGGGGGAATCGCCGAGAGCAACCCGAGCGTGACGCCCCCGATCAAGACTGCGCGCGTCTTGTCAGTCATAAGTTTTGAAGTTTACGAAAAGATTAAAACAACCACGCGGGAAGGACGGCCAAGCGTAAGCGGTCGTCGCCGATAACGACACCGCCTGCGCTTGACCGCCCGCCCCTTCGACAGTCGGGCGCGC
>DASQDV010000758.1:0-2220 GCA_035633995.1 Pyrinomonadaceae bacterium
CTGCTGCTGCTCGCTCGTGCCGCCGCCCTGACGCTGGCTGCCGCCCGCAGTTTGACCGCCGCCGCCGACGCGTATGTTGGTCAACTGTTCGAGCAAGCCGCCGTCGAGCGAGAGCGCGTAGAGGTTGTTCTGGCGCGTGAAATAGATGCGCTTCTGGTCGCGCGTGAAACGCGGGTTCGTCTCCGTCTCGGCGGTTTGCGTCAGAGCCTTGCGCGCGCCCCGCGCGTGCTCGTAGAGATAAATGTCGCCCTCGTCTGCGAAGACCGTCCAACGCTTGTCCTTAGACAACTCGCCGCTCGCGGGCGGCGCGTTCTTCGCCTCGTCCTCCGAGAGCTTGCGTAGATTCGTGCCGTCGCGGTTTACGACGTAGGTGTCCAACTCTTTCAAGCGCGGCTCGTTCGCCCGCTTCCAACCGAAATAGACGCGCGCACTGTCCTGCGACCAGCGCACGTTCGTCGGCTCGTAGCCCACGAGCGCCGCCCCACGCATGATGCTGTCAACCGTCAACTCGAACTTCTTCGGCGCAGAAGATGCAGACGGCGACGCCGTTTGCTGCGCGGCGTTTGTTTGGGGAAGGAGAAGGAGAGCGATTGAGAGCGCGACTACCAGCCGGCGGCGCTTAATACTATTTTTCATATCCCGTTTTCGTATGACTTACAAATTGATCTCTTCGACCCGCACGTTCAAATCCGGTGTGACGGTGACGGTGTGATTGTCCGGCACGTCGAGCCAGTCGTCGGGGTCGTCCGTCAGGCGTTCGCTTGAGACGATGACCGCCGCCGCCTGCTCCTGCGCGCGCACGGTGTGCATGTCGCACAGGCCGCCGGGCAGGCACTCGAAACGCTGCCCCCGCGAGATGTGCAGAGAGTTGCCCGCGATGCCCTCCGCCGAACAATAGCGCGAGACGACGATTGCATGCCCGTCCGTCACGGCGAAGTTGTAGTACGAAGGTTCGACCACGCCCGCCTCGCGCGTCCACCCGTCGAGTAGCGCGATGGTTTCGACGAGCGCGGCGCGCAAGTTCTCGCCCTGCGCCTCGCCGAACGGCACGCGCAAAGAGTTGAGAAACAGCGCGAAGGCGTGCTCCGAATCGGTCGTGCCCATCACCATGTTGTAAAACTCGTCTTTCAAACTCTCGCGCAAGGTGCGCTTGATGCGCTCGAAATTGGCGACCGCGCCGTTGTGCATCCACATGAAGCGATCATAGACGAACGGGTGCACGTTAGATTCGATCACGCTCATGCCCGGAGAGGCCGCGCGCACGTGCGCAAACAGGCACGAGGCGCGCACCTTCACGGCGAGACTCTGCAAATTGCGGTTCGACCACGCGGGCATCACCGTGCGCTGCACGCAAGGGCTGGGGTCAACTTCGGGCACGTACCAGCCGACGCCGAAACCGTCGCCGTTCAAAGGCTCCGCGCGCTCGCGCGCCTTGTAGCTCTGCATGATCAGCGAGTTCACGGGGCGGTATAATAAATCTGCCAGCAACAGCGGCGCGCCCGCGTAAGCGAGAAAGCGGCACATAACTTTATGCTCTAACGGGAGAATGAAATTGAACGAACGGCGAGATGATACAACAGAACCGGGCGAACACGACGCGCCCCCAGAGCGTGAACGCGCGCCGCAAAATTATTACTACGACGACGGCACAGGCTATGAAGTTTACGATCCGGCGACGGACGAGGACGAAACGCAGGACGCGGGCGAGCACGCAGTCGAGAGCTAAACGATAAGCTTGTGATAAAAGGCCGCGACACTTTGACTGTCGCGGCCTTTCGCGTTTCGCGTTCTCACGCCGATGCCTGCTTCGCGTCGGCCTCTTTCTTCTTCGGCCTGAGGTTGGCGGGCAGCACGCGCTTGCGCAGGCGGATCGACTGCGGCGTCACTTCTACGAGTTCGTCGTCCGCGATAAATTCCAGAGCCTGTTCGAGCGAGAGGTCTTTGACGGGCACGAGGCGCATCGCCTCGTCAGCCGAGGCGGCGCGCATGTTCGTCAACTTCTTCTCCTTGATCACGTTCACGTCGAGGTCAACCGCGCGCGCGTTCTCGCCGATGATCATGCCCTCGTAAACCTTTACGCCGGGGCGCACGAACATCGTCCCGCGCTCCTGCAAATTAAAGAGCGCGTAAGTCGTCGTCTCGCCCATCCGGTCGGAGACGAGCGAGCCGGTCGCGCGCCCGCGCATCGTGCCCTGCCACTCTCCCCAGCGCAAAAACAGA
>DASQDV010000759.1:0-8686 GCA_035633995.1 Pyrinomonadaceae bacterium
TCAATCGAACGGGTTGCTGCCCGTTGCGAGCGTGGGCGGCGCGGCCTCGATCACGCCGATGGGAAAAGTGACCGAGAAGACGCTCCCGCCCGGTTCATCCGTCAGCGTCCAACTCGTGCGCGGCGACTATTCGCTCGCCGCCTTCGGCACGGTGACGTGGCGCGACAACGAACGCATCTACGCTTTCGGCCATCCGTTCCTCGGCCTCGGCATCGCCGACATGCCGATGTCCGAGTCGAACGTCGTGACGGTTATTTCGAGCGTCAACAACTCTTTCAAGCTCTCTTCGGCGGGACAGATGGTCGGCTCGATCTCGCAGGATCGCGCCACCGGCATCTACGGCCTGCTCGGTCGCGCGCCCAAGATGATCCCGGTCAAGATCAACCTGCACACCAGCCGTGACCGCACCGACACGTACACTTATGAAGTGGCGAACGATCAATTCCTGACGCCCGTACTTTTGAACATCACCATCTTTTCGACCATCGGCTCGACCGAGCGCAGCCTCGGCGAATCAACCATCTCGCTGCGCGGCAAGATTGACGTGGCCGGGCAGCAACCGATCCAGATCGAACGTCGCTTCTCTTCGATGAACGCAGGGGCGCAGGCCGCAGGCTCCGTCGCCACGCCCATCGCCGCGCTGCTCTCAAGCGGTTTCGACAACGTTGACATCGGCCAGATCACGCTCGACATCACCTCGACCGACGAGCGCCGCTCCGGCACGCTCGACCGCATCGCGCTCGACCGCGCCGAAGTGGGCAGGGGCGAGACGGTCGAAGTGCAAGCCTACGTCCGCACCGATTCGGGCAAGCAGTTCGTGCAGCGCATCCCCGTCAAGATTCCTGCGGACGTGCCGCTCGGCCAACTCGTCCTCTTCGTCGGCGACGGCGGCGCGCTGCAACAGTCGTCCGCCGCACAGAACTTCGTGCCGAAGGATTTGAGCCAGCTCGTCGGCGCGATCAACCGCATCAAGAAGAGCGACCGCCTCTACGTGAAACTCTTCCGCGTCACTTCGGGCGCGGTCATCGGCACGGACGAAATGCCGAACCTCCCGCCCTCGGTCGTCGCCACGCTCAACAGCGACCGCACCTCCGGCGGCTTCACGCCGACCGCGCTCTCGCCCGTTGACGAGCAGGAATTGCCGCCCGCAGACTTCGTCATCGAAGGCCAACAACTGATCAGCATCAACGTCATACGCTAAGAAAAAACGCGGAAGTAACAGCGGAAGACAGAACACAGAATACAGGAATCAGAATCAAGACCTACGGGGGTTTTATTCTGACTCCTGTATTCTGTTTTCTGTCTTCTACTTCATCCTTCCGCGTTCCTACTTCCGCGTTTCTTCTTTGCGCTCACACACGAAAAGAAATCTCTGTTCCGAGTCGGGCATCTTGACGGCCACGTAGCCGCTTAAATTTTGATCCGCGTCTATTAAATCGCCGAGCGACCTTCCGCCGAACAACAACAGCCTTGCTGCGGGCGGCGACCACGTGACGAGTCGCGGGTACATCGCCGTAAAACTTTCGAGCGCACGGCAGGTGACGACCGCACATTCGGGCGTGTCGGTCTGCTCGAACCTCTGCGCGATGACCCGCGCACGCTCCTGCAATCCGAGCCGGCTTAAAGATTCACGCAAATAGACGGACTTCTTTGTAGAGGCTTCGACCAGCACGGCGTGCAGGTCTGCGCGGGCGATGAGACACGGGATGATCGGCAGGCCGCCGCCCGAACCCACGTCGCAGACGCGCGCGCCTTCCGGCATGTGCGCGCAGGCCATCAGCGATTCGAGCACATGGCGCGTGGCAAACTCTGCGGGCGCGCAGGGCGCGACCAGATGAAGCCGCGCGTTCCACTTCGACAGGTGCTCGTAGTAGTCGCCGAGGCGCGCGATAGTCTGCGGCGTGAGTTGCACGTCGTAGCGCGCGGCGTGCGTCTCAAGCGTCGCGGTGAATTCTTCGAGGTGTGTTCGCATCATCGCGTCTGTCGGCTGGAATAAACCCCTCCGCTTAGGTTAGCTTAGCGGAACTCCGAATTTCTTGCACAGGAACGAAAACGAGGATGAGCGAACGCTTAAGCGCAGAGCACGAACAACTGGGAAAGATCGTCACCGAGATCATCTCGCATCACGCGCGCACGCTCGACACGGCGCGCGTCTGCTCCGAGGCCAGCCCACGCGAACTCGAAAGAATGTTCGACGAACCGCTGCCGCGCGAAGGCACGGACGCGCTTCAATTGCTCGAACGCTTTTCCGGCGAGATTGCGCCGCACGCGATGAACATCCCCAGCCCGCGCTACTACGGGCTGTTCAACCCGACGCCGCGGCCCGTCGCCGTCTGGGCAGACGCTTTGTGTTCGGCCATCAACCAGAACGGCGCGGTCTGGCGCAACTCGCCTACGGCGAGCGTGATCGAAGCGCGCATCCTCGCCTGGCTCTGCGAAATCGTGGGCTTCGGCGCGGGGAGTTTCGGCACGCTCACGAGCGGCGGCTCGGAAGCGAATCTGCTCGCGCTCAAGTGCGCGCGCGACCGCGCCGCGGATTTCGTGCGAGACAGCGGTTTGCGCGCAGCGTCGCTTCCGGCAACGCGTGCGAACGGCGAGAAGTCTGCCGCAACAGCGACGGCGGGCAACATGATCGTCTATGCCTCCGAGCAATGCCATTATTCGTTCGTCAAGAGCGTGGACATACTCGGACTCGGTCGTGAGAACCTGCGCAAGGTGGCGACGGACGCGCGTTTTCATATTCGCACGGACGCGCTGCGCCGGGAGATCGAGCGCGACCTGGATGCGGGCAACCTCCCCGTCTGCATCGCGGGCGCGGCGGGCGCAACTTCGACGGGCGTTATCGATCCGCTCGACGAACTGGCCGACCTCGCGCGCGAATACAAACTCTGGTTTCATGTCGATGGCGCCTACGGCGGCGCGCTCGCCATGTCTGCGAAGTACAAGGAGCGTTTGCGGGGAATCGAACGCGCCGATTCGGTGACGATTGACCCGCACAAGTGGATGTTTGTGCCGTTTGCGGCGGGCGCGGTGCTGGTGCGCGAAGGTGCGCCGGTGTTGCGCGCGGCGTTCGACATTACGCCGGAATACCTGAGCGAGGAGCGCGGCGGCGAAGACGTGCCCTTCGATTTTTTGCGCTACGGCCAACTCGGCACGCGCCGTTTCAACGCGCTCAAAATCTGGTTTGCGCTGAAATCTCTGGGCACACGCGGTTACGCCGAAATCATCGAACGACAGGTGGAACTCACGGAGTATTTCGCCGCACGGGTCGCAACGCTCGAAGGCTTCGAGCAGGTCGGCGAAGTCGAGACGGCTGTGTGTTGCCTGCGGTTCGTGCCCGCCGGGATGCGCGATGCCGGTGGCGCGGAGATGGATAACGTGCAACGCGAATTGCAGCAGCGCATCGAACGAAGCGGCGAGGCGTGGCTGTCAACCACTGTGCTCGGCGGTCGGCGTGCGCTGCGCGTCAACGTCAACAGCTTTCTCACCGAGCGGCGACACATAGATGATCTGTTAGAATTGCTCCGGCGCGAAAGCAACGAGTTGTTGAAAGCGAGAAAAGTTGTATGAGAGTTGTCAAAAAAATCTTCCTGAGCGCGTTGGTCTTTTCTCTCCTCGTCTCTGCGGTACAAACCTCTGCGCGACAGCAGGGCGCGACGGCGGCAGCGACGGCGACGGAGAGCGCGCGTTCGCGCCCGGAGATAAAGTCGCGCACGGAATTCGACGCGCTCTCGCGCATCAACACGGACGCGGGCTATCCGCTGCCGCACGTCATGTACGTCATCGACCGCAAAGACAAAAATAGAATTTACTACGTTAACTCGAAGCGTTACCGCTTCCACAAAGATTTCGTCAACGGCACGTATCTCTCGCTCGAACGCGGGAACGAATTTTTCGAGAACAACTACAAAAAACCCAACCGCCGCTTCATCCTCGGCACGCTCGCCTACCAGACGCCGCTCAAGCGCTGGACGTTTGAGTTCTGGGAGGGCGACACGATCACCGCAGAGGGGATCAAACTCGCGGGCGAAGTGATCAACCGCACCTTCTTCGAGCGCGTCGCCTTCAAGCCCAACTCCATCGTGCAGGAAGAAGCCTCGGCAACAATCGCCGGACTCGAACGCGTGACGCAGAGCGAGATCGCACGCGAGCAGGAATATCAGCCGCTCAATCTGGCGCGCGGGCTGGGTCGCATCCACATCATCAAAAATCTGGACGAACACGTCGAGATCGGTTTCAACGAAATTCTCGTGCTCGACGAAGTGCCGGTAACGCTGCCGCCCGTCGCAGGGATCATCACGGGCAAACCTTCGACGCCGCTCTCGCACATCAATCTGCTCGCCAAGTCGTGGGGCGTGCCGAACGCCTACGTGCGAAACGCCGCCGAGTTGCTCAAAGAATATGACGGCTGGTGGGTTTCGTTCGAGACGAAGCAGGGTAAGTTCGAGATCAAGCGCGCGGACAAGAGCGCGCTCGACGAATACCAGCGGCGGCTCAAAGAGCGGCGCGACATCATGACGCCGCGCTACAATCTCTCGGAGCGGCGGTTGCTCGACCTGCGGCGGCAGCGCGCTCGCATGGCCGACGCCTACGGCGCGAAGTCGGCCAACCTCGGCGAAGTCGCGGCGGCGCGCCTGCCCGGCATCATCGTGCCGAACGGTTTCACCATCCCGCTCTATTATTACGACGAGTTCATCAAGGCGAACGAACTCGAAGGGCAGATTTACGAGATGCTCGACGATCAGAAGTTCGTACACGACCCGGCCTACCGGCGCGAACGCCTGACGGAGATGCGCGCGCGCATACAGGCGGGCAAGATGCAGGACGAATTGCGCGGCGCGGTCTTGCGGCGCGTGCGCGCCGAATATCAGGGCAAGGGGCTGTTTGTGCGCAGTTCGACGAACGCCGAAGACCTGCCGAACTTCAACGGCGCGGGGCTGTATTCGACCGTGCCGAACGTGCGCGAAGAGGAGAAGTTGATCGAGGCGATCAAGACGGTCTGGGCTTCCGTCTGGAACTTCGAAGCCTACGAGGCGCGCGAGCGTGCCGTCATCGATCACACGAAAGTTTACCCGGCGGTCTTGATTCAGGAAGGCGTCAACGCGGACAGCGCGGGCGTGATGATCACGACCGACCCTTACGACGACAGCAACCGGCAGGGCATCTACATCAGCGCGAAACGCGGACTAGGCATCAAGGTGGTCGAAGGCAAAAAGATCGCGGAGCAAATCATCTACAGCCCGCGTTCACAGTCCGTGAGCGTGTTGACGCGTTCGGACGAAGAGAGTTTGTTGACGTTCGATGCGGAGGGCGGGGTCAAAGAGATTCCGATCAGCGGCGAACGAGCCGTCTTGACCGACGCGACGGTGCGCCGTCTCGCCCGCGCCGCCTCCCAGATCAAACGCGTCTTCGGCGGGCGCGAGCAGGACATCGAGTGGGTCTTTTACGGCGGCCAGGTTTACATCGTACAGTCTCGGCCATACATTACCGGAAGCTGAAAGCGTTTGTTGTCAGTAGTCAGTTGTTCGTTGTTTCCGGATGAGGAATGAGTGGCTGATAATTGAATCGGACAATTGACGACGGACGACGGGCAACGGACAAATCATGGTAAATCTTATGCGAGCCTTCGTGTGTCTGTTGAGTTTACTGTTGCTGTGCGGTGCGTGCGGCAAGAAGGGTGCGCCTGCGGCGGGCACGAACGAGAACGGGACCACAAATGCCGCCACGTCTTCGGGTGATGCGAACGGCAACGCGTCGAACACCGGCACTGCGACAGGCGGACAAGCATTGGACACGTCGAAGCTCGACGCGGAGATCGCGCGACTCGAAGCGCAGGCAGAGAAAAGCCCGGATGATGATTCGACGCTCGGCGCGCTGGCCGACGCCTACGTCCGTCGCGGCCACGCGCTGCACGAAGCGCACCGCTTGACCGACGCCCTGCACGATTACCAGAGCGCGCTCAGGTACAGCCCCGACCACGAGGAAGCGAATCTGCGCGTCGCACAGATCACGCAGGAGATCGGCGCAGAACCGCACGCCGAAGACGGCAAGCCCGTCGCCGTTCCGGCCAAGCCGGGAGCGAATGAGAATCAATGATGAAGTAGGAAGGGGAACGCGGAACGATGAACTGAAAATAGTTGCTTACGGTTCATCGTTCCACGTTCCTCCTTCATCGTTTTGGAAAGGTTATGTATGAGAGAGAGCGTGTTCGTTGAGGGGTTGCTGGCGGGGCGCGTTGCGTTTGTGACGGGCGGCGGGACGGGCATCACGGGAGGCATCGCGCGTGCGCTCTCGGAGGCGGGGGCGCGCGTCGCACTCGTGAGCCGGAAGTTGGAGCATCTCGAACCGGCGGCGGAATTGATTCGCGGGCAGGGAGGCGAGGCGCTGGCCGTCGCGTGCGACGTGCGACAGCCGGAGGAGGTAGAGCGCGCCGTCGCCGCGACGGTCGAACGCTTCGGGCAACTGGACATCGTCGTCAACGGCGCGGCTGGGAATTTCCTCTGCGCGGCGGAGGAACTTTCGCCGAACGGCTTCGGCACGGTCGTCGACATTGATCTGAAAGGCACCTTCAATGTTTGCCGCGCCGCGTTCGGCGAACTGAAAAAACGCGGCGGCACTATCCTGAACATCAGCGCGACGCTTCATTACATGGGAACGCCCATGCAGCTACACGTCTCGGCGGCGAAGGCGGGCGTTGATGCGCTCACGCAAAATCTGGCGGTCGAGTGGGGGCGCTACGGCATCCGCACCAACGCCATCGCGCCCGGCCCCATCGAAGACACGGAAGGCATGAAGCGGCTGCTGCTGCCCGCGCTCAAAGATAAGTTGAAGCGACGCATCCCGGCCGGTCGCTTCGGGCGCATCAGGGACATAGAGCAACCGGCGGTCTTTCTCTGTTCCGACGCCGCCGCCTTCATCAACGGCGCGATCATCGCCGTTGACGGCGGCCACTGGCTCAACGCGAGCAGCCTGCTGGGAACTGATCTGGTGACTCGTGAATCGTAGAAAGAAGCAGGTCGTGCATCGTAAATCGTAAATAGAGAAGACAGTTTTATCTATTCAGGATTTACGATGCGCGATTTACTGCTTTTGCACCTGTTCGCGATTTAAGATTCTCGATTTGCGATTTTATGCTTGATTTACAGCCCGCGACATTCGAGGAGTTTGAGCGCGAGGCGGAGCGCGGAAACGTCGTGCCCGTCGTGAGAAGTGTGCTGGCGGATTTGCAGACGCCGGTGAGCGCGTTTTTGCGTCTGGCGGGCGACGATGCGAAGCACGCGTTTCTGCTCGAATCGGTGGAGGGCGGCGAGCGCCTGGCGCGCTACTCTTTTCTCGGCGTCGAACCGGAGATGATCGTGCGCGGGCGCGGAGAGGACACCTTCATCGAGCGCAAAGGCGAGACGGAGACGTTGCGCGGCGTGCGCGCGACGGATTTCCTGCGCGATTATTTCCGGCGACACAAGTTGGCCGAGCGCGATCATCTCGCCCCGTTCGCGGGCGGCGCGGTCGGCTATCTGGCCTACGATGCGGTGCGCTGGTTCGAGCCTGTTTTGGACGACGGCGCGCGCGTCGAAAATGATGAAGCCGTCCTGATGTTTTTCCGCACCGTGCTCGCCTTTGATCGCGTGCGGCAGCAGATCGAGATCAGTTCCATCGTGTTCACGGAAGAGGCGGGCGACGGCCGCGAACGTCTGCGCGAACTTTACGAACAGGCCGTGCGGCGGACGGAGGAAATCGAACGCGCATTGCTGGCGAGCGCGCCGCCGCGCGCGTCGAAGCAAAGCCCGGCGGCGCAGGCGGAAAGCGCGCCTCAATTCGTTTCCAACTGGAAGCGTGAAGATTTCGAGCGCGCGGTGGAAACCATCAGGGAGCACATCGCGGCGGGCGACTGTTATCAAGCCGTGCTGTCGCAGCGATTCTCCGCAGAGGTGGCCGCGTCGCCGCTGGAAATCTATCGCGCGCTGCGCGCGACGAACCCGTCGCCCTACATGTATTTCCTCAGGCTCGGCGGCGAATCAATCGTCGGCGCGTCGCCGGAGATGCTCGTGCGTTGTCGCGGGGTGCAGCTTGAGTATCGCCCGATTGCGGGCACGCGCCCGCGCGGGGCGAACGAGGCGGAAGACGCGCGGCTCGGCGCGGAATTGCGCGCCGACGCGAAGGAGGTGGCGGAGCACCTCATGCTGGTCGATCTCGGTCGTAACGATCTCGGTCGCGTCGCCGCGTTCGGCTCGGTCGAAGTGCGCGAGTTGATGACGGTCGAACGTTATTCGCACGTGCAGCATCTGGTGACGAGTTTGCGTGCGCGTCTGACAGACGCCGCAGATTGTTTCGACGCATTGGCCGCCTGTTTTCCGGCGGGGACGGTGACGGGCGCGCCGAAGGTTCGCGCGATGCAGATCATCGGCGCGCTCGAACCAGACCGGCGCGGCCTCTACGCGGGCGCGGTGCTCTATCTGGACTACGCGGGCAACCTCGATTCCTGCATCGCCATACGCACCGTCCGCATACGCGACGGGCGCGCGCAGGTGCAGGCGGGGGCGGGCGTCGTGGCCGACTCCGTACCCGCGCGCGAATACGAGGAGACGGTCAACAAGGCGCGCGCCATGCTCCGCGCGATTGAGATGGCCGAGCGCGGTTTGTGAGCGAGACGCTTGAATGGGAAACGCGTGTGACGCGGGCGGGGGAA
>DASQDV010000760.1:0-3069 GCA_035633995.1 Pyrinomonadaceae bacterium
TCCACATCGAAACGCGCGACACCGAAGTGCAGGTCAAGTACCGCATTGACGGCGCGCTCTACGCGAAAGTCGATCCGATTGATCTGGCCTATCACCAGACTTTGATCTCGCGCATCAAGGTCATGTCCGAACTCGACATCGCCGAACGCCGCGTGCCGCAGGATGGCCGTTTCCGCGTCCGCTACAAAGGGCGCACCGTTGACTTCCGCGTCTCGATCATGCCGACCGTGCACGGCGAAGACGCCGTCATACGTATTCTCGACAAGGAGCAGATCAACGAGGAGTTCAAAGACTTGCGCCTGGATGTCGTCGGCTTCGACGCAAACGATCTGCGCAACTTCCGTCGCTACATCGCAGAGCCTTACGGCATGGTGCTCGTCACAGGCCCGACGGGTTCGGGCAAGACCACCACGCTCTACGCCGCCCTGAACGAGATCAGGAACGAAGAAGACAAGATCATCACGATTGAAGACCCGGTCGAATACCAGTTGCACGGCATCACGCAGATTCCCGTCAACGAAAAGAAGGGGTTGACGTTCGCGCGCGGCCTGCGCTCGATTTTGCGCCACGACCCGGACAAGATCATGGTCGGCGAAATCCGCGACAACGAAACCGCCCAGATCGCCATCCAGTCCGCCCTCACCGGCCACCTCGTCTTCACCACCGTCCACGCCAACAACGTGATCGACGTGATCGGGCGTTTCCTGAACATGGGCGTCGAGCCGTATAATTTCGTCTCGTCCCTGAACTGCGTGCTCGCCCAGCGCCTGATCCGCATGCTCTGCGACGTGTGCAAGCGCGCCTATCACCCGACGGAAGACGAGTTGATCGAATCGGGCTTGAAGCCGGACGACTACCGCGAACACCTGTTTTACATGAGCGTCGGCTGCGACGCCTGCAACCACACAGGCTATCGCGGGCGCACCGCAATTCACGAACTGCTCAACCTCTCGGACAACATCCGCGAGATGATCATCGAACGCCGCCCCGGCTCGGAAGTCCGCCGCGCGGCGGAAAAAGAGGGTCTGGCTTCTTTGCGCGAATCCGCGCTCAAAAAAGTCTTTACCGGCGTCTCGACGCTGCACGAGATCAACCGCGTCACTTTTGTCGAAGAGGTCGTGCTGAACGGCGACGGGGCGAGCGAGCCGGCAGCGGGCGTTTGAAGTTGAACGCTTTCGCCGCGCCGCCCGCTCTCCTCGCGCGCACGCCTTTTTGGAACGGTCTTTCGCGCCCGACGTGTAAACACTTCAGGTAGTCAGCCCCGCCCGGTCATGCTGGTTGCCGAAACACCCGAAACTGAAACGCAGAATTATCTTGAGGATCGAAATGAAATTAACAGTCAGTGTGCGTGGCTTCGCCTCGCTCGTCATGGTTTTGTGCCTGCTGGCCGCGCCTGCGGCGGTGCTGGCGAAGAAGGGCGAGAAGAATTTCAAGCGCGGCATCGAACAGGAGAAGGCGATGCAATGGGAGCGCGCGGCGCAGGAGTTTGCGCTCGCCGTCGCGGCGAACCCTTCGGACATCGAGTACCAGCTCCACTACCGCCGCGCCATCTTCAATGCCTCGCAGCGTTTCATGGAGCAGGGACGCACGCTGGCCGAGCAGGGCGACTTTACGGGCGCTTACAACGCCTACCGGCAGGCGATGGGCTACGATCCCATTAACGAACTCGCCGCCTCCGAGATGGAGCGCATGCTGCGCTTGCAGCGCGAGAAGGAAGGACTCGATCCGAACGGTAACGGCGCGAACGGCGGCGCGAACGGCCTCGGCACGCCGAACCGCTCGAACGGCACGCCGAGCACCGGCGCAACCATCGTGCCCACGTCCTACGCCGGCAGCACGACGGCAGCAAACGGCGGTCTCACGACGCGCGCCGCGCAGGACGCGCTGCCGCCGACGCGCAGCGAGCAACTTCGCGTTATCAATTACAACGGCGACCTCGAAGGCTTCATACGCAAACTGGGCGACGAACTCAATCTCAACGTCATCTTCGACCGCGACTTTCCGAAAGGCCGCAACGTCAACATCAACCTCAAGGACGTGACGACGGCGCGCGCGCTCGACCACATCTTCCTCGCGCAGAACCTCTTTTTCCAGAAGCTCGACCGCCGCACCATCCTCGTCGCGGATCAATCGAAGCGCGGCCAGTATCAGCAACTCGTCCTGCGCACCTTCTACCTGTCGAACATCGAGCCGGACAAGGCGCGCGCGCTCATCCAGTCTTCGCTGCCGCCGACCGCCGGGCGGCAGCCGCAGGTGACGCCCAACAAGGAGACCAACAGCATCACCGTGCGCGACACGCCGGAAAACATACGGCTCATCGGCGAACTGCTGCAAGCCATTGACAAGGATCGCGCCGAGGTTGTGATGGACGTGAACATCTACGAAGTTTCACGCACGAACCTTCTCCAACTCGGCAACCAGCTCGGCAATCAGGACTCGCTCGGCAACCTCGGCGGACTCCTGCAGACGCCCTTCCTCTTCGGCGCACGCAAAGATCGTTTCCAGACCGGCACGGGCACGACCGGCACGGGCAAGGGCGGCACGCCCTCGACCGGCGCGCTCATCACGAACGCCATCGGCGGCTCGTTCCTGCTGCCCGCTTCGACCATCACCGCGTTCCAGTCGAAAGACAACACGCGCCTCCTGGCGGCCACACAGGTGCACGCCTTCGACAGCGAACAGTCAACCACGCGCATCGGCCAGAAAGTCCCCGTGCAGACCGCGCAGGTGTCGCCCTTCGGCTCGACACTCGGCGGCACGCAGCAGGCGCAGCAGGGCGTCAACACGGGTCTGTTCGGCGGCACGGGCTACCCCGTCATCCAGTATCAGGACACCGGTTTGATCCTGAAGTTCACGCCGCAGGTCTTCCCGAACCTCGACGTGCAGGTGAAGATGGAGATCGAGTCGAACGACGTGATCGGCGGCGCAACCAACCTGACGCCGACCTTCAGCCAGCGCAACGTCTCCGGCATGGCGCGCATCCCGAACAACCGCACGATGATGATCGCCAGCGTGGCGCAGGACAAACATTCCGACGGGCGGCAGGGCATCCCGCTGCTCGGCCTCATC